>CAYUYO010000017.1:0-3050 GCA_964449385.1 uncultured Candidatus Saccharibacteria bacterium | reverse complement strand
AATATCGGCCCCGTTAGCAATAGCATAATCAACGGCCCTAACAACTTCGCTGGTTTTACCCTCACCCTGATCATTTAAAACCCGCAAAGGCATTATTGAAGTCTTCCAGGTTATGCCCGCTATTCCTGCTCCGTTATTACCAACTGCGGCCGCTATACCAGCCACAATCGTACCATGCAAAATGCCAGCTTCAGTAAACCCATCTTCAAATTTTGGCGATGGATCGGGTATATTATTTATAAAATCCCAACCGTTAACGTCGTCAATAAAACCATTCTTATCATCATCTATGCCGTTACCAGGGGCTTCATCAATATTTCTCCAAATATTACCGGCTAAATCAGGATGATTTATTTGAATCCCCGAATCTATTATAGCCATAACTACATCCGGGCTTTGGCTAACGCTTGCCCAAGCTTCTGGCGCTTTTATTTTTTGCAAATACCACTGATTGTCATAATAAGTATCATTAGGGATAAGGGACGCATGATAAAAATAATTTGGCTCGGCGTATAGAACTTCGGGATTATTATTATAGCTATCTAAAAATTTTTCTAAATCTTTACCCAAGGGAACTTTTACCCTTTCTACCTCGCTCTCACCCTTAAATTTAACCAATATTTCCCCAAAAGATTTATTTAAAATAACTTCCCTTTCCGAAGTCTTAGCAGAATAAGTTGGTAAAGACAAAAAAATAATCGTAAAACACAAAAAATATATAAAAAAAGATTTTAATTTTTTTCTTTCCTCATAAGATATTACTGATAATTTTCGCATAAAATATAAAATAAAAAATACTAATACAAAATTTACCCAATATAAATAAAATGATATCTAACGGGGTAAATAACATCTTTATTATAACACATAATTTTATTAAAAGGCAAAATTTGTTAAAAAATTTATCAAACCTTTGACTTTTTGCTTAATTTTTTCTATAATTACCTATAATCAAAAATATATATTTAAATTTTAACAAAATGAAGTGCCAAAACTGTGGAGGACCAAATATAATTAAAAAAGGCAAAAGAAAAACTAAATTCGGATCCAGGCAATTTTATTATTGCCATGATTGCGAAAAAGGTTTTACTGACAATAGACTTCCTCATAAAACTTACGGTCCAAAAATTATTGTAAACGCCATTAATTACTATAATCTGGGCTATACTTTGGATGCCTCTGCTAAACTCACCAACAGTCAATTTAAAGTCAAAGTTTCTAAAAGTTCCGTGAGTCAATGGTTAAAACAACAAAAAAATATTTGCACTTATTATAAAATTAGACCAATAATATTAAAAAAATACGGAAAAAATATTTTGTTCAGCAAAACTTTTAAACATAACGATTTAGCCTATAACTTCAAATATCATAAACCAAAACTAAAAATGCTTTGCAGAAATTTTCCATCTTTAATAACTTATATTGAAAAATTTGAGAAAGGTTGCCCTGAATTTTTTAGTGACATAAAGAACAGGTGCTCGCAAATAAAAATTGAAGTCAATATTAAAAAAGAAAGTAAATATAACAATGCCTGCAGATTATCTAATTTTTCCTTAAAATCTTGTAATGCTAATTCGCAAAGGCACTCAGTGATAGAAAATTTTATGCTTATCAATGATTCTTCGACTATCGCCTGCGAGGTGCCGGTTTGGCTTTGGGAAAAAAATCTAAATATGAGCATAAGCGGACATATTGATATGTTACAAATTAGATCTAATAAAATATGTATCTTAGATTTTAAACCAAACGCATCCAGAGAAAACGAAAAAAAAGTTGCCTCTCAACTTTTTTGGTATGCTACGGGATTAGCTTTTCGGACGGGCATCCCATTAAATAATTTCGTTTGCGCTTGGTTTGATGATCATAATTATTATGAATTTAATCCGAAAGAATCTCAAATAAAATTCCCAAAAAAGCAACGGATTTTGTCTCCAGATCAGGCAACGGATTTAGGAAAGGGTTTAACTCTAATTGGGAAGGTCTGAAAGAGAAATAAGCAACGGATTTTGGAATCGCAATATTGGCAAAAATAGCTAATAAATAAAGAGTTGCTACATTAGATTGCTCGGCTTGCGCGGAATCCAAAAGCGGCTCATTCTGGATAAGTCTATGCCTATTGGAAAAACAAAACTATACTTCCACCCGAGAAAGTAGACAAATTTTGTACCAAAAAATCGCTCCTAAAAAGCGATTTTTTGTATTTTTTGATTGTTTTTTTATCTTGTCGCTCCGGAGTAAGCTATAGCCCGCACCATCCCGTCATCCGACGGGACAAGTATATAATTTATTTGCATTTGTACTCTTGAATCTGTTTATCTCGTAACGCCAGAGTAGGAAATGGCTCTAACCACATCCCAAGCCGTTGCCGTTGCCGGGCTGTAGCCGTAAATGTTTGTGAATATTCTAATAGCGGCCTTTTCACTGTCTAAGTTTCTATTAGCCGGTCGTAGGCCGTAAGCCATTACGGTTATAGCCGCGTCATCACGGGCATTGGTTCTATCTGGATTTCTCAAGTAAATCTTCTTGAATGCTGCTTCTGCGTTCTTTTCGGTTTCTTTGTTGATTTGTCCGGGCCAACGGCCATTGGCAATTTTTATAACATCATTCCAGTCTTCCTGCGTGGTTGGTAATCTTCCAAACGCGGATTTGAAACTATTGACCACACCGGCTCGTTCTCCGGCTCCCAGGGGCTGAGTGGTCGGTGTACCGTAAGTGACGAAATTAGTAATGGCGTTTCTGGTTTGATCGCTCGCCTCAGTATTTTTCACGATTCTTTCCACAACCGTTCGGCTATACCCGCTTTCAGCGTCCAAATCTCTTTTCGCGCCGACTTCGGATAGAAGTTGGTTGACATCCCCGGTGGCTATTATTTCAGCGTCATTCAAAATTTGCTTCCAAACGACATTGCCGGCAGAGTCAGAGACCGATGTTTCAGAAGTAGCGGTAGGGGTAGGGGCAGTTGGCGTCGTTTCTATATCCGGAGCAGTAGATGTTCCGCATTGTCTCTTCCGATCATTTTCTTGCGCTGAAGTGAGAGAACAACCAGACGG
>CAYUYO010000016.1:0-4671 GCA_964449385.1 uncultured Candidatus Saccharibacteria bacterium | reverse complement strand
TTCATCAATAAAAATTATCGAGCGGCCAGCTTTCTTAGCTGTAGAAAACAAATCCCGGACTCGGCTTGCTCCAACACCTACAAACATTTCCACGAATTCTGAACCGGAAATAGAAAAAAAAGGAACATTAGCTTCTCCGGCCACAGCTCTCGCCAATAAAGTTTTTCCTACCCCTGCTGTTCCTAAAAGCAAAACTCCTCTGGGAATTCTGGCTCCCATTTGTAAATATTTTTTAGGATTTTTCAAAAAATCAACTATTTCTTTTAATTCTTCTTTAGCTTCTTTTAAGCCGGCTACATCATCAAAAGTAATTTTTTCATTACCATGTCCTTCAGCGCCAAACAGTCTAGCTCGAGATTTGGAAAAATCAAACGCCTGCATTGCTCCGCCTTTCGCTTGTTTGAAAATCATAAAGAAAAAAAATCCAAAAAGTAAAAGGGGGAATAAAAATATTAAAGCCGGCCCTAACCATATCCAGGTTCCTCCTTCTTTTTTAGTTTCAATTTCCACTCCAGCTAATCTTTCTTTATCCACGCCATAGTTTATTAAAGATTGTGAAAGAGCAGCTTCGGTTTCTTTTCTTGATTTAGCTTCGGTATCATCAATATATAAAACTGAAAGTTCCGAACCAGTAACAGTAATTTTTTTAATTTTTCCCTGATTAATATCCTGAACTAAATTAGTTAAAGACAATTCTTTTTCTTTCTCAAAACTATTTTGCTGAAATAAAGCAAAAATACTGGAAACTACTAAAAAGATCAGAAAAATAAAAATAAAGTTTTTAATTAAGCTTTTCACTATTTTTCCACTAACTTAAGAGTCAAACGATGTTCTTCGGGGTGAATTTCTGAAATTTGAAAATTATATTTTTTGTCAATTTCCAATTTTTCTTCCATAACAATTTTCGTTTCGAATTCAGAAATATGAATTAGCCCCTGAATTTTCGGTTCAATTTGAACGAAGGCTCCGAAAGGATTAAGTTTGGTTACTTTTCCTGAAATCGTATCTCCCTTTTTATATTTCTTTTCAATGCCTTCCCAGGGATCTTTTTTTAAAGCTTTAAGAGATAAAGAAACTCTATCATTGGTAATTTCAATAATTTTAGCTTTAACTTTTTGACCAATCTTGACTATAGCCGAAGGTTCTTCAATAATTGCCCAATCCAATTCTGAAATATGAATTAAACCTTCAAGATTTTCCTTGCCGAATTTTACAAATGCACCAAAATCAGTGATACCAGTAATTTCTCCGCTAACTACATCTCCTGTTTTATATTTTTTTAAAAGCTCTTTTATCTTTTCGGTTTCTTTAGCTTTTTCAGATAAAATCAACTTTTTTTCTTTCGGTGATAAATCAAAAATTTTAACTTCAAGAGTTTCGCCAACAAATTTTTGAAGCTCATCTAAAATTTTAGACGAATTTCCGTCTTTTACTCTTGGATAATGATCATTTTCTAACTGAGAAACTGGTAAAAAAGCCGAAACACCGGAAACCTCACCTAATAATCCTCCGCGGTTAGCTCCGGAAATTTTGACTGTTATAATTTCTCCGTTTTCTTTCTTTTTTCTTAATCCATCCCAAATTAGTTCATTAGATGCTTGATTTATTGATAATTCAAAATAGCCTGATTCATTTTCTAAATCTACTACTTTAGCAAAAACCTTATCGCCGGTTTTTTTATCTTTTAGTTCTGTTTTAGCTTGTTGAAACTCTTTTCCATAAATTATCCCTGTTCCTAAAGCACCCAAATCCAAAAATAAAGCTTGGCGTTCTTTACCAATAATTTTTCCCTCAACGATATCTCCAGTCTTTGGAGGTTTTATTGAATTGTCTTGATCTAGTTGTTTTTTCATAACATCTTTGCTTTTTAAATTTATCACAATTATTGAATTTCAGCAAGAGCTATGATAAAATAAATTTATGCAAATAATTTGGCACGGCCAATCTTGTTTTCAAATAACTACCAACCATGATAAAAATAATCATGTCAATATTGTTATTGATCCATTTTCAGAAAAAATCGGCCTAAGGGTTCCAAAACTAGAAGCTGATATTTTGGCAGTTACTCATTCTCATGACGACCATAATAATATTAAAGCTGTTTCCGGAAATCCTTTTTTGATTACCGGTCCTGGTGAATATGAAGTCAAAGAAGTTTTTATTCAGGGTATTCCTTCTTTTCATGATGATTCTCAAGGCAAAGAAAGAGGTCAAAACACTATTTATACAATCGAAGTAGAAGGAATTCGTCTTTGTCATTTAGGAGATTTAGGCCAGAAAGAATTAACTCCAGAACAAGTAGAAAAAATTGGAAGTATTGATATTTTAATGATTCCTATTGGAGGAATTTTTACTATTTCTACAAAAGAAGCTCCGAAGATAATGGAGCAAATTGAGCCTAAAATTATTATCCCAATGCACTATAAAATACCAAAATTGAAAATTGAATTAGACGGACTAGACAAATTTCTAAAGGTAATGGGAATAAAATCAATTACACCTTTACCTAAATTATTAATAAAAAAGAAAGATCTCGCAGAAGAAGAAGTAAAGATTATTGTGTTAAATTCCTAATGAAATTTATTGAAAAAGTACAAAATTTACCAGAAAAAAAAAGAAAAATAATTTTTTGGTCGGTAATTATTGCACTTGGAATTCTTCTGTTAGTCTGCTGGGGAATAATCACTAAAAAAAGAGTGGAAACTTTCAAACCAAAAGAATTTAAAGAAGAATTAAAAATACCTTCTCTTAATATTGAAATGCCGGAAATTAACCAAGACGATTTAGAGAAATTAGAAGAAATGTTAAAAAACAATGGAGAAGAATAATTCAGAAGTTAAAAATACAGAAATAGGAGCTATTAAACCCCGGGAAATCATCGATGAGATGAAAGATTCTTATATTGATTATGCTATGTCGGTAATTGTTTCCCGAGCTTTGCCTGATGTTAGAGACGGATTAAAGCCGGTTCATCGCCGGATTTTATATGCAATGTATGGAATGGGATTAAAACACGATGCTAAATATCGAAAATCTGCAACTACTGTTGGAGAGGTATTGGGAAAATATCATCCTCATGGAGATAGCTCAGTTTATGGTGCTATGGCCAGAATGGCTCAGGACTTCTCTTTAAGGTATCCATTAATTGATGGACAAGGAAACTGGGGTTCAATTGATGATCCGTCGGAATTTGCAGCTATGAGATATACCGAGTGCCGACTGTCAAAAATTGGCGAAGCAATATTAAAAGATATTGAAAAAAATACAGTTAATTTTATTGATAATTACGATGGAACCAGAAAAGAACCAACAGTTTTGCCTTCTCCTCTGCCTCAGCTTTTATTAAACGGCTCTTTGGGAATTGCCGTGGGTATGGCTACAAATATCCCCCCTCATAATCTTTCCGAAGTCACTGCAGCTTTAATTTACTTAATTGATAATCCCAAAGCTGACACCGAGGATTTATTTAAATTCATAAAAGGACCTGATTTCCCAACAGGCGGAGAAATCTTTGACCAGAAAGAAATCATTCAGGCTTATTCCCAGGGAAAAGGACCAATTTTAATTCGAGGCAAAGCTGAAATTATTGAGACTAAAAATGGAAAACTTCAAATTATCATTAGAGAAATTCCTTATCAAACCCCAAAATCCTCTTTAGTTGAACAATTAGCTAATTTGGTCCAGGAAAAAAAGATTGAAGGAATTAGAGATATTAGAGACGAGTCTGACAGAGAAGGAATGAGAATTGTTATTGACTTACAGAAAGATGCTTATCCTCAGAAAATTTTAAATCGGCTTTACAAATTCAGCGATCTTCAAAAAACTTTTCACCTAAATATGCTGGCTTTAGTTGAAGGAATTCAACCGAGAGTTCTAAATCTATCAGAAGTTTTGAATTATTATCTTTCTTATAAAAAAGAAGTGGTCCAGCGAAGAATCAAATACGACCTGGAAAAAGCTAAAGAAAGAGCTCATATTTTAGAAGGACTTCATAAATGTTTAGCTAATATTGATGCAGTAATCAAGACGATTAAACAATCAGAAAGCAGAGATGATGCCCAGAAGAATTTGATGAAAAAATTCAAACTGACTCAAATTCAAGCCAATGCTATTTTAGAAACAAAACTTTCAGCTTTAGCTAAATTAGAAAGAAAAAAGATTGAAGATGAATTAAAAGCACTTCGGATCAAAATTAAAGAACTCATAGCTATTTTGAAAAGTCCTCAGAAAATTAAAGGAGAAATCAAAAAAGAATTAAAACAAATGGCTGAAACCTTTGGAGATGAAAGAAAAACAAGGGTTCATGCACAAAAGGTGGGAGAGATTTCTGAAGAAGATTTAATCCCTCAAGAAGAAACTATTATTACCTTAACCCAAGGAGGTTATATTAAAAGACTAAATCCAGCTACTTATAAGATTCAAAAAAGAGGAGGAAAAGGTATCTTGGGAATGAAAACTGTTGGCGATGATATTGTTGAACACTTTTTAACCACCAATACTCATGATTCTCTGTTACTTTTTACAGATTCTGGTAAAGTTTTTAAAACTCCTGTTTACGAAATCCCAGAAGCCAATAGAGTAGCTAAGGGTCGAGGTCTTTTGAATTTCCTGGAAATGTCCTCGGAAGAAAAAGTTTTATCCTTAATGTCGTTAAGCAAGGAAGAGAAAGAA
>CAYUYO010000015.1:0-5312 GCA_964449385.1 uncultured Candidatus Saccharibacteria bacterium | reverse complement strand
CTTCTAAATGTTTAAAAGTTGTGGCAATAATTAAAAAGAAAAGAATAAAATGCCATATTCCAAATACTCCTTCCATTCTTTCATTTCCTGAAAATAAACTATAATAAAAATCTATTCCCAAAAGAGCGGAGATAAATAAAATAACTCCAAAAATAATAACAGCTTTAACTAATGGAGTTAACGGAACCAAAGAAGTCGAACTTCTTTTGGAAGTTCGACTTCTAACTAACCATAATACCCAGACCACTAACATTAATCCTACTAATAACCGAAAAGCAGTGGCTTTGGCAATAATAAAAGGAAAATAAGTATGAGTATCAACCAAAAATGGCGTAAATAAAGCGGCGATAACTAAATAGAAAAGAATCGTTTTTAATTTATTCATAATTTTACAAACGTCATCCTGAGGAGTGAAGCAACGAAGGATCTCTGGGTTTATCCCAGTTACCTATTTTGAGCGAAGCGAAAGGTTGTTATTTTCGAACGAAGTGAGAAAACAACGTTCTTGAGCGAAGCGAAAGGTTGTTATTTTAAAACAGACATATAATTTTTAAGCATAAAAATTGTTTCAGCCTTCAGGTTCTTCTTAGCCCATAATTTTTCTTCTTCGTTTAAAAGCTCGCCGAGCCCTTGCAAAACTTGACTATCTTTTACCCTCTCAATTTTTGCAATACAATCTATTAAATATTCTTTTGTGCTTTTTCCAATTCTATCTTTTATAATCCCAGAATTAATATCCCAATTATTTTTAGCGAAATAATAAATATCATAGACATCACGCATCGTTGTTTCGCTTCTTAATGTCAAAGCTGATAGCTTACCAGCAAAAAGGTAATCTTTTTTTGCCACAAACATAGAAATACCAAGATATTCTTTTAATTCATAATACTCCTTAATATTTGGAACCAATTCACGAGTATTAATCTCCACTTTAATATTATGATCGACATCACCATAAGAGAGTAAGGCGAAAATAGTGTATCGTTTTATATAGATATCTTTAATCTCTCCGTACTTTTCTAAAATAGTTTTGATTTTTTCAAAGATTATCTTTTTATTTTCTTTATTATGTATGAACAAATCAAAATCTAAATCTACGGAAAAACGGGGCAAACCGTACAAAAAATAAGCGCAAGTACCACCCTTAAAGCCAAGAAGAGGCGCAACAGACGCATCTGTATAAAAATATCTCTAAGAATCTTGCCCATTATTAATTGATGCCTTTCTTTATTAAGCATGACGTTTATAATATTTATTTAATCGTTTGGCTAATTGCTGATTGTTATAAATTTTTACCAACTTTAAACATTTTTCCCAATTGATTGGTCGCAGGTTATCAAAATAATATTCTTTTGATAAATAGATGGTATCCAAAAAAGCCCTTTCTAAAGTGGCTATACTATAATTATCTCGGTTAATAATGCCTTGAGGATTAAACAATACTTCGTCTTTTAATTTCTTAAATGTAAAAATGTATTTATCTATTTTCATTGTTTTTGGCCAGCGACTCGCAACAAAAATAGCATCATAATGTTGAAAAATCACGCCAGCTTCCCTTAAAACCGTTTCAAAACTAATATATGAAGGAGTATAAATACTAGTTGCCAATTCTTTGGGATTATAGTTTTCATCTTTAGCAAAAATACCTCTCGTAAGCCTAATCAAAGCGTCTTGTTTTGTATAATAGGCAATTTTGGCTTTTAGATTGTTTTGATTAGTTTCATTCCAAATTAAAGACAGATCTTTATTAGAAAGAATTGTTTTGGAAGACTGATATAATTTTGCTATTAAATTATCCATACCTAATATATCCAATGGAGGTAATAATTACTCTTACTTCCAGTGTATATTATTAGAAGAAAATAGTCAATATTTTCTTTGATTTGCCGCGGCGCGGGTTAACGGTCCAAAATAACCAGTAGTAATAATTCCTTGTAATGCCTGATAGCGTTTAACAGCTGCCTGAGTCAAAGGCCCAAAATAACCTGTCACCAATTTTTCAGGATAAATATTTTGTCCTAAATTATCTAAAAATTGCTGAAGACATTTTACTTCAGGAGAAGTCATTCCATAATAAAGATCTCCTGAGAAAACTGAGCAATATTGGTTACTTTGATAAGTTTTTTGCATAGCTAATTGCAATTGTAATTTCGCAATTTGTCTTTTTAGCTCTGCAATCTTTTGCAAAAGACTTTCAACAACTTGCTCTTCAATTTTTGAGCTATTTCCTAAATTTTGAACTTCAAAAGAATAGTAATATACTTTTCCTTCTTGTCCTTGAGAACCAATAAAAGGAATAAAATAAACTGCTACATTTTTACTGCTCATATTATTTACATAAATTTCCTGAATATTAGTTGTGGTAAAATCCAAAAAACCTAAAGTTTTTTTACCTTGATTATCTTCAATAATATAAGGGATTTTAGAAATTGGAGTTTCCTGAGGAATAGTAAATTTTAATTTTACTGCTCCCTGTCCACCGGTAATTTTTTGCCATTTACCTGTCCAGGAAAAAATAGAATCAGTTACTGACAACGTACTTTTTGCTTGCATTGGCAAATAATAAGAATAAGCGATTGTTGAATAATCTTTTAGGGCCTCGTTTTGATAACAATATTGCGAGCTATTTTGGCAATCATTGACAAGATTAGTAACCAGCCAATTTAAATAGACGTCATTAAAATTTAAAGAAGGATTTGTTCTCTTCAAAGCTTGATTTAAAGAAATAATTCCGTCGTTTGAAGGATATTTTAAAGCGTCAGCAAAAAGTTGACTGCCAAATTGTTCTTTTAAATATAGGCCCAATAAATAAACTTTTCCATAATCTTTATCTAAATTTTTCCAATCTTTTAAATTAGTTTCCGTTGAATAAAGCAGATTTTGAGCGCGTTTTTTAGTAACTTGGGCAATATCAACTCCAATAGCTTGACCTGCAAATTCTGACATTAATTCATAAAACCAAGTTTCTGCTTCTGGCTTTTGCTTTAAAGTAATCAAATGGGTAAATTCATGGGCCAATTCATAACTTAAAAAATCTAAGGACGATTGAATTATTAAATTAGCATTTAAGAAAATAATCTGGCCTTGATTAGAGTACGGATATTGAGTTTTTAAATATTGATCACCTGTCTGAACATAGCCGCCAAAATTCTGTTTTAAGGGCTCTATCACTACTACAATTCGTGAATTATTATCCACTCCAGGATTATCTTCAAAACCCAGTAAATTTGTTAAAGTTGGATAGATTTTATATTCAAAATTAGAAGATAAGTTATAAATTTTACTATCTAATTCGCTTTTTTGCGAAAAACTATTATACCAATCTTTGTCTGCATAAAAATAAAGTTGATTGGTGGTTTTAATTAATTGAGCTTCAATCTTGTCTCTACCAAAAAGATCATAATCAGATTCAACATAAAAATTAGCAGAATTAGACCAAGCTGCTTGAGCAAAAACAGGAACAAATAATATAATCCCTAGAATAAAACAAAATACTAATTTTCGTGATTGAGAAAACATTATTTATATATTAACAAAAAAGGAAGAGAAAATAAAGAAATCAAAAGCCGCCCGATATTAAAGAAGTCGGACTTCCATAGGAAGTCCGACTTCTGTTGAAACCTGCAAGGAAAGGTTATTTACCAAGATAGAAATCAGCTGTCTTGATATTAGTCAAGCCCCAACTCTGATCAATATATGATGCAGCAGTTGAAGTGGCAGTGGTGTACCATTTGACATGTTCCACAGCTACGCTGAAGTAGCCAGCTGACGTTGTAGCAACACTGGCAGTAGCGGTATTAGTTACTAGAGTGCTGAAAGCACAATTAGCTGTGGCGCCAGAAGGTACTCTCCACAATTGACCAGCTACACTATCGGTATCAGCAACAGAAACTGCAGGAGAACTACATGTCCAAGTAGTTGAAGTAGAATAATCTCTCGTACCAGCCAAGAATGTTGGGGTAATACTTTCATCAATACCCAATGTAGTAGTAGGATTACCAACTGTAGGAACATAGATATCTCCACCATTGGCAGTGACAGAAAAGGTAATGGCAGTATCCCCAAGATCAGATTTTCCTGTTGCAGATCCTCTGACAGTCGCACTACTAGTTACATAAGTAAAGGTTGGAGCTACTATGTAGATATACTGAGTAGCACCTGTAACGCCAGAACCAGCAGCAGAAACTACATTGCTATTAGAATCAATACCAGTTAAGACAGGTCCTGTGCTAACACTAACCGTATTTCCGCCAGCATAATTTGAAGCAAATTGAATTAGATTTGCTTTAAGAGTTAATGTCTTTGTAGTGCCGGCAGATATTGGCAATGTGAAATTAGACCAAGCAATTACGCCTGTAGAAGGAGCGTCAGAAGCTATTAAGGTAGAGCCATCCCAAAGCTCAAGACTTGTTACTCTTGAATTAGCATCTGTAAGAGTAGCAGAGCCACTATTAAAGGTGGCGTTGACGTTTTCAACTTTTACATTGAACTTCAAAAGATCAACTTTAGTAGTAGCAGTCTTGCTTCCAATAACATTGCCAGCTAATGGATTATCAGTAGCAGCAGTGGTGGTAATGGTAGCTGCTTGTGCAGCTGAAAGCGTAAGTGTAGCAGAGACAGCATCACTACCAGTAGCGGTAGTATATGTTACGCCGGCAGTATCCATATTAACAACCCCTGTCTTAAGAATCGTTACAGTAAATGTAGTACCAGTAACTGCAGCAACAGCATTAGCGATAGCATCAGCTTTAACTGTCAAGACTTTCTGGGTAGCTTTAGGAACAACTATATTCAAACCACTGATATCTAAAGTATAATCCTGAGCAAAAGTAGTCTCAATCAAATTAGCTTGAATAACAGGTACTGAAACTAACTGAGTTGAACCATCCCAAATTGAGATAGCAGTGAAAGCTTGCCAAGGGAAAACAGTGGCAGCAGCACTGAGAAGCCGCACAGGAATTTTCCTGATAGTAATATCAGAACCTGTAGCCTTATATTGAGCAGCAGCTACTTCATAAGTAGTATCTCCATAAAGTGTGGTCTGAGGATTGGAAACTGGATAGCTTACAACACTCAAACTTCCATAAGATGGAGCAACCACAGTAGTTGTAGTAGTTGTCTCTGCAGGAGCAACTGTGGTAGTTGTTGTAGGAACTACTGGAGTGCAATACAGAGCATTCAAAGCGCCTCGGGTCAAAGGTCCAACATAACCGGTGTTAATAATTCCATTTGATGTCTGGAAAGTTTTAACAGCAGCTTTAGTAATAGGACCAAAATAACCAGAAGTTGGTGTCACTCCTAATTTGATTTGA
>CAYUYO010000014.1:0-5807 GCA_964449385.1 uncultured Candidatus Saccharibacteria bacterium | reverse complement strand
CAAAAGCACCCGATTATCCTGGATAACGCCATAGAAATCCCTACCCCGGCCGAGATAAGCGTTAACAGGAGTTTGAATGTTATTGTGGGGAAAGAACGGAGGTTTTAGAAGTAAGAAGTGTTTTCTCCACTTCACTAAAACAAAATTTTTTAACATAAAATAAAACCACCGTAAAGGTAGTTTTATTTTATGCGCTTTATAAAAACTTAGTCTCTTACTGCGCATTTTAATTGCGAAGAATCGCCTTTTTTTACATTATTCTTCCAGTGTAATGGCTGCAAATTAGAAATAGCATCGGTCCCGCCATGTATATCTGGAATAATATGGTCAATCTCCCAGCCATATTTTGCGTCTCTATCGCCATGTTTGCCAAATTGCATCCATGCACCACAAGCATCCTTTCTAAAAACATCAGGATCATCACCACTAACAATTCTCCCTTTTTTCCAAACAGCCAAAATAGTTGCTAATGACCATTTTCCTTTGTTATACATAATAAAACAAATTAATTGTTAAGCTTCCCCAAAAACTGAAAATATGGTATCCTTTAATTATTAAGAGGTTTTGCGCGGATAATCGACCGCACATTTTCAAGCGGGGTTCGACTGGACCCCGTTTTGATTTTTGGAATTATCACCATTATTTTAGCAAAGGCATAGATATTTGTCAACAATTTGACGCTTTAATAGATACTTGACAAGTGTTAAGTAAAAGGATATACTGTAAGTATAAAGCGTTAAATAGAAATATGCATTATATCCAACAAAAAATTTTAAATTTTGCTGATAAATTAAATCTAAAAAGAGATGGCTTAAGACAAATTGGTAGATTGGTTGGCGAACCCCACCCTTTTAAAGTGTCTTATCATTTAAAAAAACTTGAAGAAAAGGGATTTGTTAAAATTGATAAAAAGACTGGAGAGATCAAACGCACGAAAAGTGAACAATCTCAGAAAGGGTTATTTCTGGCCATTCCTGTTTTGGGTGGGGCTAATTGTGGTGAGCCAAATATTTTTGCGGAAGAAAATTTAGAGGGCTACATAAAAGTATCAAAAAATATAATCAAGGCGGGAGACGGTTTACTTGCGGTTAAAGCATCTGGCAATTCAATGAATAAAGCCAATGTTAATGGTCAGAATATTGAAGATGGTGATTATGTTATCGTGGACACAAAAAAACAACCGCAAACAAACAATTATGTTTTAGCAATTATTGATAATTGCGCCAACATAAAAAGATTGATATTGAACTCAAAAAATAAAATAATTTCTTTAATTCCTGAATCAACAGAAAATCACCCGACTATTTTTATCCATAAAAACGATAAATTTTTAATCAACGGCGTAGTAAAATATATAATTAAAAAACCTGTCATCAGTTGGTCGTAAAATCGCTAAAAAACGATTTATTTTATATAGAAAATACGCTATAATATATTTATACTTTGATAAAAAATTATGTCTGATATTACCAAACTTATAAATAAAATCATTTGCGGAGACGCAATTGATATAATGAAAAAAATGCCGAACGGTTCGGTTAACTTAGTTGTTACTTCACCGCCATATAACCTTAAAAATTCTACTGGCAACGGTATGAAAGACGGCCGCGGTGGCAAATGGGCAAACGCAGCTTTGCAAAAGGGTTATTCAAACTACAACGATTGTATGCCTCACAAAGATTATGTGAAATGGCAAAGAGATTGTTTGACCGAAATGATGAGACTGATCCCCGAAAATGGTGCAATTTTTTACAATCATAAATGGCGTGTTCAGGCTAATTTATTACAAAATCGCCAAGATATTATTGACGGCTTTCCTGTTCGTCAGATTATTATATGGAAACGAGCCGGCGGTTTGAACTTTAACGCTGGGTATTTTTTACCTACTTACGAAGTAATTTATCTTATAGCTAAACCAAAATTTAAACTTGCACCAAAAGCTAACGCTTGCGGTGACATCTGGGAAATCCCACAGGAAATGAAAAACGGACATCCGGCGCCCTTTCCGGTCAAATTAATTGACCGAATCGTTTCAGCTACGAATGCTAAAATTATTTTGGACCCATTCATGGGTTCTGGCACAACTGCGATCTCGGCTATAAATTTTAAACGAAATTACATAGGAATTGATATTTCTCCGGAATATTGCGAATCGGCAAAAAAAAGAATAAAAAATTATTTATCACAAAAAAAATTATTTTAAACTTTATGAAAAAGAAACCAATTATTTATACAAAACTAGCATTAATATCAAAACTCAAAAAAATTTCAGCGATGGGATTTATCCCGAATGCACGACGAGGAAATGCCGGGGGTATTGGCAATACACTTGAAGATTTGCTTGGCATTAAAGAAAACAATTTGCCGATACCAAACGCCGCGGAATGGGAATTGAAGGCACAACGCCTTAATTCTACTTCTTTAACGACCCTTTTTCATATTGAGCCGTCACCACGCGCAGTCAAATTCGTTCCGCAAATTTTGTTGCCTATTTACGGCTGGGCTCATCAAGAAGACGGAAAAAAATATCCCAAAGGAGAAATGAGCTACCGACAAACAATCCACGGAAATTCACGAAGTGATCGCGGTTTCAAAGTAGTAATTGATCGAAAGGAGCGCAAAATTTTAATTTCCTTTGACGCGAAAAGTGTTGATTCACGACATAAAGGTTGGCTTGGGTTGATAAAAAAGCGTGTTGGTCTGGGTGAACTTAACCCGCAACCATATTGGGGGTTTGATGATTTAGAACATAAAGCCGGAACAAAATTGCTCAATACTTTTTATGTACAAGCCGAGGTGGAAGTCAGACGCAAAAAAGAATTTTACCACTATACAAAAGTGATGATGCTACAAAAATTCAGTTTCGAAGGATTTTTAAAAGCACTTGAAGAAGGAAAGATCCTTGTGGATTTTGACGCACGTACTGGACACAATCACGGAACTAAATTTAGAATGAAACAGGACTGTTTGCCTATGTTATATGAAAAAACTACAATAATAATATAACTTTAAAAGCTAAATAACTTAAATTTATGAAAAATACAAAACCTCGTCGAATTATCGCTCAACCGTATGATTTTTCTATACAAGATTTGGTTGATAAAATTAAAACGAAAGATATAGATTTGAAACCAGACTACCAAAGAAATTATACTTGGGCCACAAATGACGAGAAGGAAAACAAAAGATCACGTCTTATTGAATCTCTTTTATTAAATATCCCTATTCCGATTATATATTTTGCTGAGCAAGAAGAAACGTTGAAATACGAAGTTATAGACGGCCAACAGCGTTTAAAAACTTTTGAAGATTTTTTAAATGACAAATTTGAATTAAAAGATTTAGAAATCAGAAGTGATGTTAATGGAAAAAAATATTCGGAATTAGAACAAAAAGACAGAGATGAAATTAGAAAAAGATCTGTTCGTGCTATTGTAATACTCAACGAATCAGATGAAGAAGTTAAATATGAAGTTTTTGAAAGATTAAATCTGGGCAGTGTGCAATTAACCCCTCAGGAAATTAGAAATAACACATTGAGAGGTAGTTTTAATGATTTATTAAAGGAGTTAGCACAAAATTCACTTTTCAGAAAAAGATTAAATTTAAGGCTTAAAAAAGATCAAGACAACATGGCCTATGAAGAAATGGTTCTAAGATTTTTTGCTTACTATAAAAAAGGACTAAAACGTGTTGAAAATCTATCTTATTTTCTAACTGAATTTATGAAAGAAAATAGAAGCATAGATTCTGAAAAAATTAATGAATATAAATCAATATTTTATGAAACTCTTAATAAAGTTGATAAATATTTAGGCAAAAAATCTTTTTCTATTTACTTAAAAAATACAAAAAGCTGGTATCCAACCTCAAATAGAGCACTTTATGATGCTGAAATGCTTGCGTTTTCATTAATTCTGGAAAATGAAATCGTAGTTAAGCCAAAAGATTTTATCAAAAATTTAATGAAACTAATGGACGATGATAAATTTAAGAAATCATTAAAAAAAGAGGCTGGAAGTGAACAAATTTCAACACGCGTAAATAGCATTAAAGATCTTTTGATCAATAAATAGAATGTTGATTAGCAGATTAAAAAACATTCAACAGGTATTAAAATCTTTTACTGGATTAGACGGAGAACCGGGCAACGAACGAGAAAAATATTTACTAAATTCAATGTGGGTCATGCTATGCGCTGAATTTGAAGGGAGCATAAGAGATAAAGTCGAAGAGTATATTGATTTGATAAAAAGAAAGAAAGAAGTAAAGGATATGCATGTATGTTTTTTATTGCAAAATTTTTATGGAAGCAAAAATGAAAAAAAGGAATTTACAATAGGAGAAATCCTTGGTGTTTACAAAAGAGATAAATCAAAAATAAATAATCTAAATTTTACTAAAAATAGGAAGGTTAGAAATAAATCATTTTCTATAAAAAATCTTTTTAATTCGCTTGGTATATTTTTTAATAGCCAAGAAAATACAAAATTAAAATTATTGGATGGAATTTCATCAACAAGGGATTCTATAGTACACGGAGATTATGAGATTTCAATTACACGGAAACAACTAGAAGAAAATATTAAAACCATTAAGGATATATTTAGAATGCTAAAAGCAAAACTTAAATAAGGAGTTTTGGGCTTCGGGCATTCACCCCTTTAATTCCCCTCTGCCCTCCAACCTAAATTGAAAGAAAAAACAAAAGAATTCTATGTTTGATAATCTAAAAAAAATAAACCTTGAAAAATATCTTGCAGCATATGCCGGATATATAAATAAGGAAAGTTGGTTGATTGCTTTGGACGACTTTGTTGGTACACTTACGCAAGAAAATATTAATGTCCTACAATCAAAAATAAATCCAGAGCAGGATCCTTATCGCATAAATGATCTTGTAAATGAAATAATGGTTGCCTGTGTATATCACAATAAAGCTATATTTATCAAAGAGAGCAATAAAAAAAGTCAAAATTCCTTCGATCTTTTTGATGAAAACAGTAATCTTAAAATTGAAATAAAATCATTAAACGAAGGTGAAGATGAAACAGACAGACATAAAAAAAATGAACAGCCATACGGCGTAGTCAAAGCTTTAACGGGTTCAGAAAAACAAGAATTGATATCCATAATAAAAAAGAAATGCGTTGAACTTTTGGAAAAAGCTGTTGAGCAAATAGAAGGTGAGGGAAAGATTTATTTAATATGGGATTACAACATATTTACAAGCAATGATATTGGCACTCAAAATGAACCAAAATACACACAACCTCGCCCTACAGACTTAAAAGATAAATTTCCTGAGATAGTAGAAGAATGTGTAGCTAATTTTACAAATGAGAAAATATCAATAAAAACACTATTGTTCAGTGACCTGCAAAATAAGGTGGCACAATATAAAATTTAGGGCGTTGGGCATTCACCCCTTTAATTCCCCTCTGCCCTTCGCCCAAAACGGAAAAAGAAATTTGAAAATTTTTAAAACAAATGACTATCGTCAAAAAGAAAAGGAAGACATCAGCTAACAGCGTATATCAGGTTACGGCTTTTTACAAAAGCCTCCACCCAAATTATTCTTCCCTTTGGTCAAAATAACTTCTGATATACGCGAACGTTAGGCGAAACAAGATGGCCTGCCACTAAACCCTGGATCCTCGGGGCAAGCCCGAGGATGACAAAGGGGAAAATAGATACCGCCGACTCCATGCTCCGCGTGGAGCCGTTACCTCATCCTAATTTAATCCCCCTAACCCTCCGCCTCGCTCGCCTCGCTAAAGCTTTGGCGAAGCGGGGCAAGCCGATAG
>CAYUYO010000013.1:0-6019 GCA_964449385.1 uncultured Candidatus Saccharibacteria bacterium | reverse complement strand
TGCAAAGACAATATTGTTATCAGGATTGTGAAAGTAGCTCTTGTCCCGACTCTTCTTGTAGTTATTTAGATTGGCAGGATTGTGATGATTTTGACGGTTGCCATGGTTTGGATTACTGGGATTATTCTTGTTTGGGAACAGCTTGTACTTATGAAGTTCTTTCTGATGATGAACGTTGTTCGGGTCTTACTTATTGCGGAGATGGCAATTGCGATACAGAAGAAACTGTTTGGAATTGTTGTCAGGATTGCGGAAATCCTGAACCTGATTGTAAAAATAATTTGAAATATTGGTATATTTGTGAAACTGGATATAATCCAACTCAATATACTCAAGATTGCGGTTCAGATGAATGGACTGACAATTATTCCTGTTCAATTGATGGAAGATATAAACAAAGAGAATATCATTATCAAGGCTGCGAAGAGGCTAGTTGCTATGAAGATTATAATTGGTTAAACTGGCAGGATTGCGATAGCTTGGACGGCTGCCACGATTCTGATTACTGGAATTACTCTTGTTCAGTAGGAGTTTGCGTAGCAGATATTTCTTATAATGATTTTAATTGTACTCACGGCGGTTTTGACCACGACCAATGTAATTCTGACGAGGATTGTAATGATGGTAATTCTTGTACTACTAATTGGTGTGAAAATCCAGCTGCTGATAATTCTGTTTGTCAACTTGATGGTCTTGGACATCTTAATCCAGACGAGGGATCTTCTTGTGGAATTTGTAAAGTGTGCGATGGAGAAGGAAATTGCGTTAATATAAACGAGGGAGAAAATGATTGTGGGACAGGATGCCAAAGGTGTGCTTATGGCTTCTGTCAGGACTATAATTCAGTCTGTGCAGGAACTTTAGAAAGCTGTGAATGTATTTCCGATGATTGTACAAATTGTTCAGATTATGATGGGGATTGCGGTTATCAAGGAGTTTGCCATTGTGGTCCTTTGGAAAAACCGATATGGAGTTGTAATAATTATCAATGCCAATGTATTTGTCAAAAAGACCTTTCTTGTGAAGGAGAACTGGGAGAATATCCTGATGTTTACATTACGCCAACTTCTCAAGAAGGAGTAGCTGGTTCAGTTCTAACTTATACAGTTTGGGTGATAAATAAAACTTCTGATTCTGCTGATTTCTCTTTAGATATTGAAGAAGATTGTGGTATAACTGGCTGGAGCTGTAATTTAAATGATGATACTTTAACAATTTTATCTGGCCAATCTAAATCAACTTCCTTAACTGTTCATTCTCCTGTTGGCGCATCTAAAGAAGATTATGATATTTCTGTTACGGCCACTAATAACAGCTCAGGTCTTCAGGGAACTGGTTATGTTATTTATAAAATTCTTAATAATATTCCTACGGTTTCTGGTCTTTCAAGTAATCTTCAAGTTCTTTGTAATTATATTTATCCATATGTTGAATTATCTTGGAATTTTAATGATATTGACGAAGATGAACAATCTGCTTATGAGGTAGAGATATTTAGCGATCCTGGTTGCAATAATTTAGTAAATAGAAGTAATGACCCGGATTTAACTCATCCTGATGCTCATTTTGAGACTTCTTCTAATTGGTATAATCCTGGTCCACCGTTTTTGTCTTTTAACACTGATTATTATTGGAAGGTGAGAGTTTGGGACGATCAAGGAGCAATTTCTGATTGGTCTGAACCTTCTTCTTTTAGGACGCCTATTCATGCTGCTCCCAGACCTATTTTTGAGCTCTCTACTACTCATCCTTCTTTAAATGAAACAATTGAATTTCAAGATAATTCTGTTTGCTATATTATTCCTAATAATGATACTGTTGGTTGCGAGTCGCCTCTGGAAAATATTAATTATGAGTGGAATTTTGGTGATGAAGAAACCAGTTCAACTCAAGGAACTGTTTCTCATACATATTCTGATTCAGAGCAATATAATATTACTTTGTCTATTACTGATAATTCCTTTTTAACCGATCCAATAATTGGACATAGTATTAATTGTACTTCCGATTTACAAGTAATAAACGTAACTCAACCTCTTCCTCAATGGCAGGAAATAGCTCCATTTTAAATTGACATTTTTTTTAAAATTGTTATAATTTAAATATGTTAAATATTAAATTAGTAAAAGATTATGAATCAACTTATACTTTTAATAGTGGGCATAGGAGCTTTGGCTTTAGGCTCATTTTTGGGTTATTATACTCGTCAATCAATCGCAAAAAGAAGCTATCGAACTATTGAAGCTCGTCTTCAAAAGAAAATTACCAAAGCTCAAGACGATTCCGCACAAATTTTGGCTTTAGCCAATAAACAGGCTAAGCAAATTCTAGAAGAAACAAAAGAAGAAGAAAACGAAAGGAGGGCTAATCTCTTTAAAACAGAGAATTTTTTACTTAAAAGAGAGAATATTCTAGAGAACAAACTTTCTCTTTTTGAGTCAGAAGAAAAATCTTTTCAGGAAAAAGTTCAAAAATTAAAAGAATTAAAAGAAAACCTGGAAAATTTAAAAGTAGAAACCTTGGAAAAATTAGAAAATATTGCCGGGTTCTCTAAAGAAGAAGCAAAAAAACAGCTATTGGAAAATTTGGAAAGAAACTATCAAAAAGATATTTTAGAGAGAATAAAAAAATTGGAAGTAGAAGGCCAAGATCGATTTGAGAAAAAAGCTAAAGAAATATTATCTCAGACTATTCAAAAATACGCTATCAGCCAAGCTCAAGAAGTTACAACCAGTACTTTATCTTTGCCTTCTGAAGAAATAAAAGGAAGAATTATTGGCAAGGAAGGGAGAAACATTCGGACTTTGGAAAGATTGACCGGAGTGGAAATTATTGTAGATGAAACACCGGAAGCAGTAGTTATTTCCGGCTTTGATCCTATTAGGCGACAAATTGCTAAAATAGCTTTAGAAAAATTAATTCAAGATGGAAGAATTCAACCTGCTCGAATAGAAGAAAAAGTAGAAATAGCTCAAAAAGAAATTGTTACTCAAATTAAAGATGCTGGTGAACAGGCGGCTTATGAGACCGGTTTAATCGGGCTTGATCCGAAATTAGTTCAATTACTTGGTAGATTAAAATTTAGGACCAGTTATGGCCAAAACGTTTTGCTTCATTCAATTGAAGTTGCTCATTTAGCTTCAGCAATAGCTTCAGAGATCGGAGCTAATTCTACAGTTTGTAAAAAAGCAGGACTTCTTCACGATATTGGCAAAAGTGTTGATCAGCAAATTGAGGGATCTCACGTAGATATTGGTATAAAAATTCTAGAAAGGTTTGGTATAGAAAAAGAAGTTATTGATGCTATGAAGTCGCATCATGAAGAATATCCTTATTCCAGCATTGAGGCTGTAATTGTTCAAACAGCCGATCAAATTTCTGGTGCTAGGCCTGGAGCAAGAAAAGATACTTTAGAAAATTATTTGAGGAGATTGGGAGATTTAGAAAACATTGCTTTAAGTTTCCCCGGAGTAGAAAAAGCCTGGGCTTTGCAAGCAGGAAGAGAAGTAAGGGTTTTTGTAAAACCGGAAGAGATTGATGATTTGGCTGCCAAAAAATTAGCTAGGGAGATTGCCAACAGAATTCAAGAAGAGCTAAGGTATCCAGGAGAAATTAAAGTTAATTTGATTCGCGAAAACAGAGTGACAGAGTATGCTAAATAAAATTTCTGATTTCTATACAAAAACGGCGGATTTCCGCCGTTTTTGTATTTTGGAGCGGGATACGGGAGTCAAACCCGTCTTTACTCCTTGGAAGGGAGTTGTTGAATCGCTCAACTAATCCCGCGTCGGGGTACCCAGACTTGAACTGGAACTAAATCCTCCCAAAGGATTCGTGCTGCCATTACACTATACCCCGTATAATTTCCTTATACTATTTTTATTTTTCTTGGTCAATTGCTATAATATACTAATGAATCTTAAAAAATTTTTAATTCAATTAAATATTCCAGTTCAGTGTAAGAAATATAATCTTTCTCTTTGGCAATGTCCCCATTTTCTCTTTTTGGTAATGGGAATAATAATTATTATTACAGCTATTATTTCTTATTTAATCGGCAATCGTTATTTTACCGATCCACAAATTGTAGCTTTAATTGTTCTTTCAATTACTGCTGTTTTATTTATAATTGCTGTAATTATTACTCAAAGTTTTGAAAGATTAGCTGAAATTAATCAGATGAAGTCAGAGTTTGTTAATATCGTTTCCCATCAATTAAGAACTCCTCTTTCTAATTTAAAATGGGCAATTGAATTGTTTACTACGGGGAAAATAAACGGTTTTAACGAAAAACAGTTGGGATATTTTAAAATCTTAAAAGAAAATACCAATAGGATGAATCAATTAGTTTCAAATTTATTAATCGTTTCCAGAATTGAAACAACTGATTTTCCATTTAAAAAAAAAGAGACTTCTTTGGAAAGTTTAGTTAAAAAGGTAATTGAAAGAGCTGATCCTATTATTAAATCCTCAAATATTAAAATGGAATTGGAAATTAAAAAAAGATTACCAAAAATTTTTATTGATCCATCTCAAATTCAATTAGTAATCGAGAACCTTTTAGATAATGCTGTTCGCTATATTGAAAAGAAAGGCAAAATTAAGATAAAATTAGAAAAAAAAGGTAGATATTGTTATTTTGAAATTGAAGATAATGGAGTGGGAATTCCGAAAAAGAACCAGAAATATATTTTTCAAAAATTTTTTCGTTCTGAAAATGCTTTGAAACGTCAAACCCAAGGTTCAGGTTTAGGTTTATATATCGCTAAATCAATTACTGAAAAATTAGGAGGAAAAATTGGGTTTAAAAGCCAGGAAGATGTTGGGTCGACTTTCTGGATTATTTTACCGATTAAATAAATATCTTTGTATATGAAAACAATACTTTTTATTGAAGACGAAGCCGCTCTTCAAAAAACCTTTGAAGAAACTTTAAAACAAGAAGGTTATAAAATGATTTCTGCTCTGAATGGCGAAATAGGTTTGAAATTAGCTAATTCACTCGCTTACGAAAAAAAGCTGAATTTAATATTGCTTGATTTGATTTTACCTAAAATTAATGGTTTTGAAGTTTTAAAAAGATTAAAAGAAGATAAAAAAACTAAAGATATTCCAGTGATTCTTTTAACTAACCTTGAAGAAATAAGAAATGTAGATGAGGCTATTAAATTAGGAGCGGCTACTTATTTAGTTAAAGCCAATTATTCTTTAAAAGAGATTGTAGAAAAAATAAAAAAAGCTCTCGAAGAGTAAATTATATGCGGGTAGAACCTCAACAATTAAAAGCTTTTTTACTTGATAGTAGTTTACTTACTAAGGATCAATTTGAAAAAGCGCAAAAAAAGGCTTTTAAAACTAAGCAAAAAATTAGAGATGTTTTAATTTCTGAAAATTTGATTTCTGAAGAAGAATTAATCAAGCTTGAGGCTTATATTTTAGGCATTCCTTTTGTTAATTTAGAAAAAGAAATTATTCATTCCGAGATTTTAAAAATTATTCCTGAACCGATTGCACGTTCTCATAATATTGTTGCTTTTAGAAAGAAAGATAATGATTTAGAAGTAGCTATGTTGGACCCCGAAGATTTAAGGACAATTGAATTTATTAAAAAAACTACGCCATTAAAAATTTTACCGAGACTAACCACTACTGAAAGTATTAAAAACGTTTTAAGACAATATCAAAAAAGTTTAAAAGTTGAGTTTGGAGAAATTATTGAGAAAGAAACTAAAGATATTAAAGAAAAGGGAGAAGTTAAAGAGAAAGAACAATTGAAAAAAGTTGCTGCTGAAATGCCGATAGTTAGAATTGTTGATACTTTATTGAAACACGCTATTTTACAAAGAGCTTCAGATATCCACATTGAGCCTCTTAAAAAAGAGGTTATAATCAGATATCGCATAGACGGAATTTTACATGATGCTATGACTTTGCCTAAAACAGCTAGTTCTGGAATTGTTGCAAGAATTAAAGTCTTGTCTAATTTAAAACTTGATGAGCATCGACTTCCCCAAGATGG
>CAYUYO010000012.1:1526-6473 GCA_964449385.1 uncultured Candidatus Saccharibacteria bacterium | reverse complement strand
AGTGGCAGGGATAGACCAAGTTCCGTTGGCATATCCGACAGCACCGTCAGTAACTACAACGTCACCAAGAACTTCAACAGACCACTGTAATTGAACATTTTGGACAAAGTAAGTAAGGCTTGTTGTATCAACTACGAGTTTAAGCTGTTTAGGTTCGCCAGTGTTGATCGTAAGACCAACAGCGGTAAAGGCAACTGTTCCAGAACCTTTTACTACAACCGTATGCGCTGTATCAGCAACGCCACCAGCCAAGAGATTTCCATCTCCGTCATAGAGAGAGAACAATTGGTCTCCAGCAACATTGTCATCAGCATCACTAAGAGCAGACGGTAATCCGGTCTTAGACGTGAAAGTAATACCAGTCAATACAGCTGCCTCATTTAAAGAATCAGTATTCTCTACATCCCAGATAGCAGTAGTAGTCTGACTTCCTCTGGAAACAGTTCCGGAAGGAGAGGCAGCAGCTTTTTCTAGAGTAATAACCTTGGTGTCAGAAATGAATGTTCCACCAGCATATGGTGAAGCAATCACAAAACTAAGACCAGCTGTGTCAGTCTTCATATCATAAGCAGTCCCGGAATCTTGACCGATAAATTTCAACTGATTAGTAGAATTATGAATATCAAGAGTTATAGCAGAAGATCCATCCATAGAAGCAGCAACATTTGCTTTAACTAAAATGGTCTTGTAAGTACTCTTGGTAAAGATAATATCGCTGATGAAATCACTAGCTGAAAAGACAAAAATGTCTCTAGTTACAGCACCATCAACAATTTTTTGGGCATCAGACTGAGAAGCAACTGGTGTAAAAGCAACAGGAGTAGTTAACTGAGTAGTACCATCGTCAGCATAAAGACTCATACTTGAAATATCAGCTTCGTCATCATAAAGAGTACCATCAATAGCAATAGTAAGGTCAGTCAACTTCATATCTTCTCTCTGAGCATAAACCTTAAGAGCAGCTAAAGTTACTCCGTTTGAAGGAGCAAGAATAGCCTGGCTGTAAGGAGTTAAAGTTACACTTGCGGTAGGAGTTACTGTACCAGCTGCATAAACAGTGATGGCAGTACTTGCTACATCAGTAGTACTCGTTAAAGCAGTTCCGGAAGAAAGACCGTAGGCAGTGTAACCGCTGAAAGTCGTAGTAATCGTATCAGGTTCAGCTTCATCAAGAGTACTGGTAACACCCTTAAGAACTAATGTTCTGGTGGTATTAGCAGGAACAGTCCAATTCAGAGAAAAAGTCTGATTAGTAGTGTTAACAATAACATCTGTAAGGTTCGACACCAAAGCATCTCCATCATAAAGACCAACAGAAGAAATATAGTTAGTGGCACTTAAATTACTAGTACTATTAACCATATACATAGAAATAGTGTTAAAGATGACAGAACCGCCAGTGGCACGAACATCAAACTTCGCCAGATCCTTTTTGTTAGTGGTTTCAATGAAGTAACCGCTAGCACCTTGGGGATGAGAAGAAGACATTGAAACAATGACAGCCTCATTTCCAATAGTAATTGTACTACTAACAGTTGAAGCAGCAGTATTAATGATATTGGTACCGGAAACTAATCCTTGAGCTACTGCTCCGCCGATAGCAATATTAGTAATAATTGTTCTTCCATTAGTACCACCACCAGCAATATCAGCGATAACATCAAAATTAGCTGAACTACCGGCGACTAAAGTAACCGGAGTTGTCAAATTGAAAATAACTTTATTATCAATTGACAGTGTGGCCGGACCGCCAACAACCGTTCCATTGTTTCTCAGTCTGATATTGGCAATATCACTACCTACACATGAACCAGTATTGGTAAGAGTAACTTGACCTATAACCAAACCTTCATTGGAACCGGCAGAAATAGTGGATTGGTTTATAACAATATTTGCTTCACCAACCTTAGCAGTGGTCTTTGGTAAAGTTCCGTACTTGCTAACTGATAATGCTCCTAATTGTCCGGCTGGGACAATCATAAAGCTATTACCAACTATTGGATAATTACCTCCAAAGACAGCGTTAGATGTAATAGCAGTAGCGGAAGCAAGTCCGTATCTGATAACGGCCATAGTAGCAGCGCCAGTACCAATAGTAGCTTTAACTGAAATTGTTCTTGAACTATTGGCAGGAACCGATAAAGCAGGAACTATAACAAAGTTAACTTGATTTCCAGCTGGTGTTCGAGATGTTCCAACTGGGATCAATTGCTCATCACTCAAGAATACAGCAGCAACATCGGTTGAACCAGTAGCTTCAGTTGTTCCATATGATTGAAGAGTCAATCCAGTAATGCTAACAGCGCTATCTCCTGCAGTAAATACTAATTTAGCAACAGTATTAGCAGCAGAACCTTTCTGAACGTTAGCAGCTGGAGGATTGTCTTCAGCTAAAGTAACTGTTAAAGGAGCAACGACTGGAGTTGTTGTTCCACCATCGCATTTAACACCAGTAGTAGAACTGTATCCTACGGTTGAAGTACAACCTTCGGGTAAAACAACTACTGTTTCTCCGGTGTCACATTTAACGCCAGTAGTAGAACTATATCCTACGGTTGAAGTACAACCTTCAGGTAAAGTTACACTAGTTGTTCCAGCAGTTAATAAGCTGTTTAATTTGGCTCTGGTTGTTGAACCAACAAAACCAGTTCCTTCAGTTAAGCCATAAGAAGCCAAAACTTCTTCGGCATATTTCTCCTGGAAACTAACAACAGCAGTTTTGGTCAAAGGACCAAAATAACTGGTTTCATTCCCAGCAGAACCTACGCCTGAAACGGCTAACTGAGTTGCAGAATTACTGTTTAAGACAATCTGTAAATATTTTACAGCGTCTCCAGTATCTCCTAATTTGAGCGAGGCATCAAAGGTAAAATCAGAAGGAACACCTGTAATGGCTCCTCCAGTTGTACCTCCGGCAGCATTTATCTGAACCTGTAAGGCAGCTACTTGAGCTAACAAACTGTCAATTGTTGCCTGAAGGTCTTCAGCAGTTGTAGCTGAAGCTACTCCGGGTCCAACCATCCAGACAGCGCAAGTCAAAGCAGTTATGCTCGCAACAATCTTTTTAAACGTATTATTCATTTTTGTTATTTTATTTTTGTTTTTTAATTAATAATTTCGACTTAATTCTTTTTATCGTGTTCGACCATTTACTTCGTGACTTTACGTATTAGTCACGAGGTTCACGATTTTTTTTCTTTTTCCAATTTTATTATTTAATCGATGATTTTTGAAAAAAATCATCTTTACCTTCGTTCTGCCTGCTATAGCAGAACTTGGTTATTAGTTACTTAAAAAATATATTTTTATTAAAGCAGAATTGTAATCACCTGCCTCAAAAGCTTCTTTTACCTGATTTAAAACTTCTTGCTGCTCGTCGGTCAAAGTTCCATTTTCTAATTCTTTAATCTCTTCTTCAGCAATACTCTTAACCCTGTTTTGATATTCATTCTCCAAATCTCCTGTTTCACCCATTACCACCCCTAAACTTTTTATTTTCTCTGTATTTTGTATTATTTTAACAATTTCTTGATTAGTCTCAATCGCTTGTTTTGGATCTTTTATTTTAGATAAGTCTTTAACAGCTTTTGCTTTGCTTTTTTCTACTTCTTCAATAGCCTGAGCTAATTTTTGTCCTTGGTGAGTTTCAGCAATTTCATTTAAATCTTCCAATCTCTTATTGGCGATTTCCAGATTATACTTTGGCATTTCACTTTCCGAAACAAAAACTGCCTGGCCTTTTTCAGCCATCTTTTTGACTGAATATAAAAGTTCGCCTGGCAGAGCATTCTGACTGAAAGCAAATAAGCCGAATAAAACTCCGAAAGTGCTCACTGTTACCAGCGCCGGCTTCCAAAACATCTTCCAAAACGGAAAGAAGTTAATAGAGATCCGCTCTCTTCCTATCTCTTCTCCTAAGAGTTGAGTTTTAGTTAAAAAAACCCAATCTTTACTGGGTTCAATCTGGCGAAGTTTGCGGATTTTGCCGATGAGTTCTTTATCGGTGTTCATTAGTATTACGACGAAAATAATCGAGAAACGTTACACCTAACTGAGCTTAGTTTTAAGAGATTTTAACGCCCGGTGAAGTTGGATTCTAATAGCTGGTTTTGATTTGTTCGTCATTTTAGCTATTTTAGCCGTAGATAAGCCGTCCAAATAGTGCCAAATAATCACATTTTGATAGCTATCTTTTAGGTCGGCTAAAGCTATTTTAACTGTATCTATATCTGAACTTAAAATGGCTTTTTCCTCTGAATTTATTCGAGGGTCAACGATATTAACATAGTCGGCTGAAATAAGCTGAGTTTTTCCTTTCTCCCGATAATGGTCGATAACTAAATTCCGGGCAATTCTATACAGAAACGCCTGAGGATTATCAATCTTATCTCCTTTTTTAAAGCTTTTCCAGCCCCGTAAAAAAGTCTCGGAAGATAAATCCTGAGCAATTTCCTTAGAGCTTACCTTTAAAAAGATAAAACGGTAGATTTTATTGATGTATTGATCGTAAATTTTACTAAAGTTTTTTTGTAAATTAGTCATAATATTAGGTAGGACATAGTGTCCTACCTTATATATATGTATGTCCTAACTATGTCCTAAGTCTTTTTACCTGGTAAAAGGTTTCATTTTTCTCTCCCATCCTTTCAATCAAGCCATTAACTAAAAGATTTTCAAAATCCCTTCTCAAAGTTCTTTTGGTCACTTCTGGAAAAAGCTCTTGAAGTTCTCCAACTTGCGCTCTTCCCCTTTCTTTCAAAATTAGTAAAATCTTTTCCTGTCTTGAACCACCTCCATCCTCCCCAATTTTATGAGATTCAACCTCGTAAAATTTGGACTCTTTCAATTCCTTTAATTCTTCTCCCATTTTAATATATTCTTCTTGAATACTCAAGACATCTTGAGGACTAACCCAGTTCTGGTTTTTAGCCACTTCAAAAAAACTAT
>CAYUYO010000012.1:0-1426 GCA_964449385.1 uncultured Candidatus Saccharibacteria bacterium | reverse complement strand
TTTACTAAAAAAGCAATTGCCGAACCGTTGTTATAAGCGGTTTGATGATTAAGAAACTGAACATTATCTATAACAGAAGAGGATTGAGACAAATAAAGACCCTTATTTTTATTGTTTTGAAAAACCGAATTTTTGAAGCTAACAAAACTTTCTCTAACCATAACGGTAGTCCTATCCCAAAAACAAGATTTATTTCCGCCGTATTCAATAATTACATTTTCCAATTCAGAATTAATGCTTTCATTAGTAAAATAAATCTGTCCCCAGTCTCCAGGTTGAGGATTTTTATTATATGAAGTAAAAATAATTTTCTCGTTTTCTGTTCCAATTGCTTTTAGAGTTCCTTTTATCCAGAAACCACTAGTGGAATCATAAAATTTTATTATTGTTCCAGGTACCAAAGTAAAAGTGTAGCCAAGTCCAAGCTGTAATCCTCCATCAACAATATATGGCAAATTTGACTGCCATGTAATATCCTGATTTATTGTATTGTCGGCATAAACAAAAATTCCATTTATATCATTTGTATCGCCCAGCATTTGATTATCTTGGAAAATAGGATAGGAGTTAGAAACATAAATTGGTTTTTTGTTTTCCCTAAAAATGTTATTTTTAATTTCCGAAGAAACGTTGTTAGTAATATAAACACCATAAACATTATTTTCAAAAATGCAATTTTTAACAGCAGGACTGCCGCCCTGAATTGAAAGGGCGCTTCCATAAATGCTTTCAGAAATAGTGTTAGAAAACTTAACATTGTCAATAATAGTAGCGGAGAGAGGGTCAATTAAATAAACTGCTCTGTCTTTATTGTTTTCAAAAACCGAATTTTTAATAGTGATTGAAGTATTTTTAACCACAACCGCTCCCGATTCCGGAGGGCATGGATATCCGGCATATTTAACCACAACATTATTTAATTGGGAATCAGCGCTGGTGGAACTAAAATAAATTTGCCTCCAGTTGCCGGGCTGAAGATTATTACTATTAGAGGTAAAAACAATCTTTTCGTCTTCAGTGCCAACGGCTTTCAAAGTTCCTTGCACCAATAATCTGCCATTAGGACTGCCGAATTTTATTACCACTCCCGGCTCAATAGTTAAGGTGCTGTTTTCGGGAATAACAGCAGTACTTTCAATAAGATAGGGGCTGTTAATTTTGGGCAAAACTGATAAATTGATTGTTCCGGAAATTTCAGTTAAAAATTTAGAAGACAGAGTTTGTAATTCAAAATCCTGAGAATTGTCATATGTATCAATATAGTTATTATCCGTATCTAACTTTCTAATTAAATTTTGATTTTCAGCAGGATTTTGAGGAAAAGCGGTTCCTTCAAATAAAACATTATTGAAATCTCCCCATCCAACCGCATCCAGAATTATACTTTCATCGTTTTTAATAAAAAGAATACCTACGCCATTGTTTA
>CAYUYO010000011.1:0-8496 GCA_964449385.1 uncultured Candidatus Saccharibacteria bacterium | reverse complement strand
GGAGCAAACCGTTTTTTGAACTTAAATTAAATATCCTAAGCAGGATGGTTAGAACTTTTATCGCCAAGAAGGCGGTTTTTTGGTAGAATAAAAATGAAAAATGTCCACATTGACTTATATTATTATTACTTCGCTTTTAATAAGCTCTTGTTCGCTGATCGGAGTTTTGTTTTTAACTGTTAGAAAAAAAATAATCGAGAAGATTCTTTTATATCTTGTTGCTCTTTCGGCCGGCACTTTAATGGGCGGCGCTTTTATTCATTTGATGCCCGAGGCCGCTGAGCAGCTATCAAGCAGAGTTCTTTTTTCTTTAGTTTTAGCTTCCTTTGTCCTTTTCTTTTTTATTGAAAAGATATTTCACTGGCGGCATTGTCATAAAGAGGTTTGCGAGATTCATAGTTTCGGCTATATAAATTTAATAGGGGACAGTATCCATAATTTCATTGACGGCTTGATTATTGCTGCCACTTTTTTAATAGATATTAAATTGGGCGTTGCTGCCAGCTTAGCCATTGCTTTTCATGAGATACCGCAGGAAATCAGCGACTTCGGCGTTTTGCTTTATGCTGGTTTTGAAAAAAGAAAGGCATTAGTTCTTAATTTCTTAATTGCTTTGACTACGGTTGCGGGGGCGGCTGCCGGCTATTTTTTATCCTTTAATTTGGAAAAGCTAACAATATATCTCTTGCCGATTGCTGCTGGGGGGTTTCTTTATATATCAACCTCTGACTTAATTCCCGAAATCAGGAAGGAAGAAAATCTCAAGAAATCATTAATTTCTTTTGTTTGTTTCTTGATTGGTATTGGGATTATGTATTTAACAAAAGTTTTTTTATAGAATATATTTTGTGAAAACGTAATGTTCAATTAATATTTCATCAGTTTAAAATACTGATTTTAACACTATGATTGTAAAAGAAATACAGTCAAAAACTATTCTATCTGCATCAAAGATTTATCAATATGTCATAAATCCCTACGTAGGTTGTCAACATGGCTGTTTATACTGCTACGCTCGTTTTATGAAAAGATTCACTGGGCACCGTGAACCCTGGGGTCAATTTGTCGACGTTAAGATAAACGCACCCGACTTATTGAAAATAGAAATTACTAAGAAAAAACCAGGGAATGTTTGGATAAGCGGAGTATGCGATCCATACCAACCACTGGAGGCAAAATATAAGCTTACACGCCAATGCTTGGAAATACTGGCAAAAAATAACTGGCCGGTTATAATCCAAACAAAATCTTCTTTAGTTCTGCGAGATATAAATATTCTAAAAAAAGGAAGAAATTTTAAAGTTGGTTTTAGCATTGCCACAGCCAACGACAGTATCAGAAAATTATTCGAACCAAATGCTCCGGCAATAAAAGATAGGATTAGTGCGCTTGATAAATTGCATCAGGCCGGCATACGAACTTACGCTATGATAGCACCGATTCTTCCCGGGGCGGAAGATCTCGCGGAAATTCTGACGGGAAAACACGTAGACTATGTGATAATCGACCGAATGAACTATGAACATGCCGATTGGGTTTACCGAAAATATGGTTTGGAAGACAAAATGACCGATGATTTTTTTAAACAGACAGAATGGAAACTTTCCTCGGCATTCGGAAAATTGGGAATTAGTTGTTGAAATATGACTCTACAGTGAAACGGTTTGATAGGCTAAGCCGCATCAAAAATCGCCCTTTTGGCGATTTTTTGATAGAATAAAAACGTATGAAATACCAAGATAGAATTTACGGAACAATTGAAATAAACGAGCCGGTCATTTTAGATTTAATAAAATCTTCGAACATACAAAGAATGAAAGGCATAGACCAGCACGGTTATTTTGAGCCATATTTTCCTGGTACTGCTTATAATAGATTTGAACATTTGCTCGGGGTTTTTATTTTACTTAAAAGATTTGGAGCTCCATTATTGGAACAAATAGCAGGACTACTTCATGATGTATCCCATACTGTTTTTTCTCACGTTGCTGATTACGTTTATAGTAATGGTTCTGGAGAAAAACAGAATTTCCAAGACGAAAGCTTTAAAGAGTTTATTGAAAAATCAGAAATTCCCGAAATTTTAAAGAATTTTGAAATTAACTACAAAGATATTTTAGACGACTCAAAATTTCCATTAAAGGAAAAGAAGCTGCCTGATTTGTGTGCAGACAGAATAGATTATTTTCTAAGGGAGTTAAAAGTAACCAATAAAGCCACGCAAGAAGAAATTGATGGATTTGTAGATAATTTTACAATTATTGATAACCTCTGGGTGTTTAGAGATAAAGCTTTAGCTAAAAAGTACGCATATTTATTTTTAGAAATAAACAACTGGTTTTGGTCAGGATTAGAATCAGCAGTAATGCTTAAAACTGCAGGAGATTTAGTGAAATACGCCATTGATAAAAAGATACTTACCAAAGATGATTTATTTACTACAGACGAGGAAGTTTGGGCGAAGATAAGGCCTGCAATGGATAAAGACGATGGTTTAAAACTATTAGTTGATAGAACTAATAATAAATTTAAATATGAATCTAATCGCAAGGACGACTATGATTTATATTCTTTGTGTAAATCACGAGTAGTAGACCCCTTGTTTTTAGAAGGTGAGAGTTTAAAAAGAGTCTCCGAAATAGATTCTGAATTTGTTAAACTAAAAGAAAAATACTCTAAACCCAAAGAGTATTACATAAAATTTTTAGAAAGAAGAAGTTAAACAGATTTTAAAATAATAATATGATTTATAAACATACTCAAATTGGATATCTAGTAATATTTGTTTTATTTGTATCTGTTTTATATTTTGGAATTATTTTAACAAAAACAGGTTCAGATATTGTTGCTGTTGCCGTAATGTTTCTAATTCTGCTATTGGTTGCTTCTTTTGCCACGCTAAATGTAACGATTGATGAAAAATATTTGCGAATTAAGTTTGGTTACGGCATATTCAGAGAACGCTTTGTACTGGAAGAAATAGTTTCCGCAAGAATCGTAAAAAATCATTGGTATTACGGGTGGGGAATAAGAGGGTGGACGCGGCCTCGTATGTTAATTTTCAATGTTTCCGGGTTTGACGTAGTTGAGATAAAGATGAAAGACGATAAGATATACAGGATAGGTACGGATGAGCCTGAAAAATTGGAATACGCAATTATACAATCAATTAAAGGATAAATGATTATAAAAACAGGATTAAAATCCTGTTTTTGTTTATTAGATTAAAAGAAATAACAAGCATTGAAAAAAGCCCTCAAAAGCGGTAAATTGAAGTAATATCCCAAAACAAATATGAAAATTAAAGATCTCCCAAAAATTGATAGACCAAGAGAAAAGCTAATCGCAAAAGGCCCTCAAAAACTTCACCAAACACGCAAACTGGTTTGAGTGTTTCCGGGAATAGCCCAATCTGTGATTTAATAAAGTCATCATGTCTTATAATGTCTCAACATACATAAATGAGATTTCCGAAAAGTGTAAAACCGGTCGTGCAGGAGAACATGCGTACAGACCGAGTTTCGAAAAACTCATCAAATCGCTAGACCAAAAACTGGGAGTTATTAACGATCCAAAACGTACAGAGTACGGTGCCCCCGATTTTATATTTGTAAGAGGCGATTTAATCGCCGGTTACGCTGAAACTAAAGATATTGATGCTGACCTTGATAAAATAGAAAAAACTGAACAGGTAAAACGTTATCTAGGCTATTCAAATCTGATTCTTACTAATTATCTTGAATTCCGTTTTTTTAGAAACGGAGAACATTACGGTGAGATAATTGTTATAGGAAAGATTATAAATGACGTAATTCATATCCAGGAACAATCTCTCAGTCTTCTTGAGAATGCTATTGCCGATTTTCTTGCTGCCAAGCCCGAAATAATTAAAAGCGGTGCTCGTCTGGCAAAAATCATGGGTGGCAAGGCACGGCGTATTCGCGACAATGTGAAGCAATTTCTCGCCACGGAATCAGACAAAAATGCTGAGCTTGTTCACGTGTATGAGACGGTCAAAAAACTTCTCATTCATGATCTTACACCAGATGCGTTTGCTGATATGTATGCACAAACTCTTGTCTACGGACTTTTCGTTGCTCGTTATCATGATGACACCCCTGAGAGTTTCTCCCGTCAGGAAGCACGCGATCTTGTTCCTGCATCCAATCCGTTTCTTAGACATTTCTTTGACCACATAGTTGGACCAAACTTTGATAAACGACTTGAATATATCGTTAATGAGCTATGTGAAGTTTTTTCTCTTGCCGATGTTCAGGAACTCATGAAGGAGTATTTTAAAGATGATTTATGGAGCAAAACTCACGAAGGCCCGGATCCAGTCATTCATTTTTATGAAGACTTTTTGAAAGAATACGATGCTAAACTGCGCAAAAAGTTGGGCGCATTTTACACACCTCTGCACGTAGTGCGGTTTATAGTACGCTCCGTTGATCATCTACTTGAAAAAGAATTTGGTTTGGCCGCTGGTTTGGCTGATACCTCAAAAACAGCAGCTGGCATCCACCGGGTCCAAATTCTTGATCCGGCTGTCGGTACGGGGACATTCCTTAGCGTTGCTATTCGAATCATCTACGAACGGTTACTTCAAAGTAGTCAGAAAGGTCGCTGGCCTGCATATGTACATCATGATTTACTTCCACGGCTGCACGGTTTTGAACTTATGATGGCGCCATATACAATAGCTCACTTGAAGTTGAGTATGGTGTTGAAGGAAACAGGCTTCTGGAATTTCCATCGTCGTCTTGGTGTTTATCTTACGAACTCCCTCGAAGAAAGTGTTACCCAAAAAGGTCTGTTTACTGGTTTTGGCTTTGCTGAAAGTATCGCCGAAGAGTCTAAAGAAGCGTCGGTCATAAAGAATAAAACGCCGATTATGGTGGTGATGGGTAATCCGCCGTACAATATTAGTTCTTCAAATAAAGGAAAGTGGATAAAAGAATTAGTTGAGGTCTATAAAACGGGATTAAAAGAACAAAATCTAAATGCTCTTCAAGATGATTATGTAAAATTTATCCGCTTAGCCGAGCACTTTATAGAGAAAAACGGAAACGGTATTGTGGCGATGATTACCAACAATTCATTCATAGATGGCATTACCCATCGCCAAATGAGAAAACATCTGCTTGAAACATTTGACGATATCTATATCTTTAATCTCCATGGTAGTTCCAAGAAAAAAGAGAAAGCGCAGGATGGCGGTAAAGATGAGAATGTTTTTGACATTCAGCAGGGCGTGGCCATTTCCATATTTGTGCGTAGAGGAGGCGAGAAGAAGAGCCTTGCCTCCGTCCATCATTCCGAGCTTTATGGTGAGAGAGAAGATAAATTCAAGGCGCTCAACGAAAGCAATCTGCAGACTATTAAATGGAAGAAACTCAATTATTCCGAGCCATATTATTTTTTTGTACCCAAAGATTTTGGTTTAGAGGATAAATATAACAAAGGTTTTAAAATCGACAACTTATTTATTGATTTTGGCAGCGGTATAAAATTCCGAAAGGATAATTTATTGGTCAAAAACCACTTTAACAAAGAAAGCGTCGAGAGCTTACTTAAAGATATAAATACTCTTGATAATAATTCTTTGTATGCCAAATATGATTTTAATGATACGTCTGATTGGAAATTGAATGATAAAAAGAAATTATTTATTGACGGAGATTCGGAAAATATAAAACCAGTGCAATATAGACCTTTTGATATAAGATATACATATTATCCACTTGATCGGATTAGTGAGATTATTCCAAGAGGAGATTCGCGATCATTGTTGATGACAAATTTACTTAATCCTAATTTGGCATTGCTTACGAGTAGAAATTTTCAGGCAGGAAAGCAGTTTGACCGTGTATTTTTGGCGAAAAAAGTCGTTGAGATTCATGCAGCAAGCGATCAAACCTATATTTTCCCTCTCTATTTATATTCCGAAGATGGTTCGCGCATGCCGAATTTGAGAAAAGAAATCGTCGATGAAATAGAAGAAATTGACGGCAAAGTTTCTCCTGAAGACATTTTTGATTACATTTACGCTATTTTATATTCACCAAACTACCGAGAAGAATACAAAGAATTCCTGAAAATTGATTTTCCGTGTATTCCTTATCCACAGAATAAAGAAATATTTTGGAAGCTTGTGGCGCTCGGCCGCGAGTTGCGTAATTTACATTTACTTGAATCACCGAAGGTGAATAAATTTATTACGACATATTTAGTTGATGGTACAAATATTGTTGAAAAAGTAGAATATAAAGACGGAGAAGTTTTTATTAATAATGATCAATACTTTGGTAATGTACCCGAAATCGCCTGGAGCTTCTGGATTGGTGGGTACCAACCTGCTCAAAAATGGCTAAAAGATCGTAAGGGTCATCGTCTCATCAACGAAGATATTGAGCATTATCAAAAAGTTATTGTAGTACTCACCGAAACTGATCGTATTATGAAAGAAATAGACAAATTAATCCCAAAATTGAGAAAAACTTAATAAAAGTTGAAGAATTAATTGAGAAATAAAATTATATATAGATTTATGGAAAATTCTACGCTCAAAAAGATTAATACTTAAAAATGGATTTACAGGAATTTAAAAAATATAATATCTGTCAGCAAGTTGGTATATCCACCGATGAATTCCCACGCATTATCACATTTATTGATTTCGCTAATGTAGATCATTGGTTCGATGACGACCAATACGATTTAGATGGTAGAGCGTTGCCTATCGACAAACGTATCGGAATTGATCTCGAAAAATTAAAGGAGTTTTTGTATCACTTTGCCGAAGACGCCCGTTTTTATTATGGGCACGATCCTTTAAACCTTAGTTTTATTACTGCCGCAAAATATATTTTTGGCAAACACCGAGTTTTTACTAAAAGGATCCAACAGGTCCGTCATAATCTTACGCCGTCTGATTCTGTGAGTAATACACGAATAGTTCATTCTGATGACCAGGGTGATTTTGTGTTAATTCCAAAATGTAATTTTGATGTAGAGATTTCTGTTGATGCGATTCGTCTTATTAATACCTATGATACTATTTGTCTTATTTCTTCGGATGCAGATTTTGCCGCCCTGATACGATATCTAAAGTCTAAATACCAAAAGAAAGTAATTCTTATAAAAGGTGGTCGGATTGATAGTTCGCTTGGCAAACTTCTCGATTTAAAAATAAATGCAAGCCAAATAAAATCTTATATTACTCAAATAAAGCAGAAACCCGGCATTAAGCCGGGCTCTGCAAATAGTTAACTCGTATCCACGAGCAGGTATTATTATATTAACAAACTGACACTCCCTGTCAAGTGGAAAAGACATTCTTAAAACTTTGCGCAATAAAATCGTCTGTAGAAGTCGGACTTCTATATTCAAAAAATAAAAATCAGAAAGAAAAATGGGGGGTCAACTCTATTTTTAACTAAAATTTAGGCCGAAATTGAGGGAAATCGCCAAGAGGGCGGTTTTTTGGTAGAATAAAACGTGGAATTTCTATGAATAAAATAATAAGAATTGCTTGGTGTGGATTGCACTTTGGCGAAGAGCCTTCGCTTGTTGGTAATAAAGGAGCCGGTACGATCTTTTTTACCGGTTGTAATTTACGCTGTGTTTATTGTCAAAATTATCAAATTTCACAGCAAGGCATTGGCAAAAATTATAGTCTGGAGGATTTAGTAAAAATAATGCTTAATCTTCAAGAACAGGGTGCTTTAAATATTGATTTAGTCACTCCTACTATTTGGTTTGAGTTAATAAAAGAAGCAATCATCGAATCGAAAAAAAGAGGATTGAATATTCCCATTGTTTGGAATTCCAATGCTTATGAAGATGTCGAAATGCTTAAAAAACTTGAAGGCTTAGTTGATATTTATTTACCTGATTTTAAATACAGCGATAATGAATTAGGATTCAAATATTCTGGAGTAAAAAATTATGCGGAAAAAGCAACGAAAGCTATTAAAGAAATGTTAAGGCAGGTTGGCAATTTGAAGTTATCGAAAAAAGGAATAGCTCAAAAGGGTGTTTTAGTCAGGCATTTGATTTTACCCAATAATATAGAAAATAGCATTAAGGTGTTAAACTTTCTTAAAGAAATTGATAAAGATCTTTATATTAATTTAATGACTCAATACGAGCCAATTGATAAAGCTCAGGATTTTCCAGAAATAAACAGAACTATAACCAAAAAAGAATTTGAAACAGTATTCGATCATCTTATAAAGTTGGGGTTTTTAAACGGTTGGACTCAAGAAATGGGGAGCAATGATTCTTTTCTTCCTGACTTTACAAAAGAAACTCCTTTCAGTTAAGCAGATTTATTAATTCAATATAGATGAAAATGGTGTCAATTCTAGTTTTTATCAAATACTAAAAAAAAACAGTCTTGACTGAATTGTATGAAAATCGCCAAGAGGGCTATTTTTTGGTAGAATAAAAAAATGAATAATAAACCAATACAATTGTCACCGAACTCTTTGA
>CAYUYO010000010.1:0-16027 GCA_964449385.1 uncultured Candidatus Saccharibacteria bacterium | reverse complement strand
GCAGTTGTTATCTGTCCCTTAATGATAATTATCGGAGCTTTCTATATTTTAACAGCTGGCGACGATCCAAAAAGAGTTGAAACCGGTAAAAATATAATTACCTATACTTTAATAGGATTAGCTGTTATCTTGCTTGCCAGAGGATTAATTGCTATGATAGAACAAGTAATTGGAGTAAGAATTGGCATATAAAAATTTAAAAAAGGTCGATTTTTAACATTCGGCAATTAATAATTGAAAATGAAAAAAATTTTATCAGGTTTATTACTAATTAGCTTCTTGGCTGTTTTAGTAATGCCGATGGTAGTTTCTGCTCAAACAGAAATGACAGAAATTAATAAATGTACTTTAAAACACGATTTTAGCAGCTGGACAAAAATGGCATGTCCTTCTTCCGGAGAATGCTTATTTACCAACACAACCTACGATTGCGCTATGTGCTGCATGATGGACACGGTTTATACGGTAACTGACTGGATATTTGCCGGCATTACAGCTTTAGTAGTTATTTTTGTACTTATGGGAGCGTTTAATTTGCTAACAGCAGCAGGAACGCCGGAGAAAGTAAAAACAGGGAGAGACTATATAATTTACGCATCCATTGGTATGTTAGTTGCTCTCTTAGCTAAAGCTATTCCAGCTATTGTGAAAGCTGTTATGAATTTGGGTTAAAAGACAGATACTTTTAATTTAGATTTGAAACGAAAAATCAACTCTATATCGAGAGTTGATTTTTCAATTAAATAGAGTAAAATAATTAGAGTTTAGAGCCCTCGTGGCGAAATTGGCATACGCGCTTGGTTTAGAACCAAGTCCTGAAAAGGTTGCAGGTTCAAGTCCTGCCGAGGGCACATGAATTTTTCTACTCTTGTTCAAGAGCTTCCTAGAATTGGTCCCCAATATCAAAAAAAATTAAAAAAATTAGGAATTAAAACCGTCCGAGATCTTTTGTTTCATTTTCCTCACCGCTACGAGGATTTTTCAGAAATAATTCCAATTTCAAATATAAGACTCAAAGAACAGATTTGTATTCAGGGAAAGATTTTAGAAATAGAGAACAATCGAACCTGGAAAAGAAGAATGATTTTGACTCAGGCATTGATTCAAGATCAGTCTGGAGCAATAAAAGTAATTTGGTTCAACCAGCCATATTTGGTAAATGCCTTGAAATCAGGAGACTTTGTTTGTCTAGCAGGAAAACTCGCTTTAAGAAAGGGAGAAACATATTTATCAAACCCTATTCATGAAAAAATCCCAAATCCCAAATTCCAAATCCCAAACCCAAGTTTAACTCACACAGGTAGATTGATCCCGGTTTATCCTGAAACAGAAGGACTATCTTCAAAATGGCTAAGATTTATCATTAAGCCTCTTTTAGTGGGTTTTAAAAATAAAAATTTAGATTCTCTGCCAAGGAAAATAATAAAAGATAAAAAATTAATGCCCTTGGAAAAAGCTCTGTGGCAAATTCATTTTCCTGATTCAATAAAACTAGCTACAGCAGCTAAAAAACGTTTTTCTTTTGAAGAACTTTTTTTAATTCAGCTTCTTATTTTAAGAGAAAGAATGAAACTTGCTAAAGAAAAAGCTATAGCTATTCCATTAAATTTGAAAATTATTCAGAGCTTTATTCGAAAACTGCCTTTTAAATTAACCGACAGCCAAAAGAAATCAATCTGGCAGATTTTAAAAGATATGGAAAAACCAAAGCCAATGAACAGGTTGTTAGAGGGCGATGTTGGTTCTGGAAAAACAATCGTTGCTGCTATAGCTGCTTTAAATATGGCTAAAGCAGGATATCAAACAGTTTTTATGGCACCAACAGAAATTTTAGCTAAACAGCATTTTCAAAATTTATCTCAACTTTTTAAAAACTCTCATATAAGTGTAGGACTTTTAACCGGAAAGGAAAAAATTAAAAACGAGGAATCTGATATTTTAATTGGCACTCAAGCCCTAATTCAAGACAAAGTAAAGTTTAAAAAATTAGCTTTGGTAATTTTGGATGAGCAACACAGATTCGGAGTGAAACAAAGAGCTAAACTTTGCCGTCAAAAAGATTTTATTCCTCATCTTTTATCAATGACCGCCACTCCAATCCCAAGAACTTTGACTCTAACTATTTATGGTGATTTAGATCTGTCTTCAATCACCGAGTTACCGACGGGAAGAAAGAAAATAATTACTAAATTTATAACTCCTAATAAAAGACAGGAGGCTTATGATTTTATTAGAAAACAAGTTAAACAAGGAAGACAAGTTTTTGTTATTTGTCCGAGAATAGAACCATCAGAAGTAAAAGAGAATAATTTAAGCTGGGCCGAGGTTAAAGCCGTAAAAGAGGAATATGAAAAACTTTCAAAAGATATTTTTTCTGATTTGAAAGTCGGTGAGCTTCACGGAAAAATGAAGACAGAAGAAAAAGAAAAAGTAATAAAAAACTTCAAAGAAAGAAAAATCAATATTTTAGTTTCAACCTCGGTGATAGAGGTAGGAATAGACATTCCCAATGCCAGTTTAATAATGATTGAAGGAGCGGAAAGATTCGGATTATCACAGCTTCATCAGTTCCGGGGAAGAGTAGGCAGGTCAGAATATCAATCCTTTTGTTTTCTATTTACTGAATCTTCGGCTAAAAAAACCGGCCAAAGATTAAGAGCTTTGTTATCTTCTAATAATGGTTTTGCTTTAGCGGAAAAAGATTTAGAGATTCGGGGACCAGGAGATTTTTCCGGAATCAGACAATGGGGAATTCCTGATTTATCAATGGCTTCCTTAAAAGATATATTTTTAGTTCAAAGCTCTAGAAACACGGCTAAAGAAATTTTAGAGGAAGATCCGGAATTAAAAAAATATCCCTTATTAAGGGAAAGATTAGAAAAATTCCAACAAAACATACATCTTGAGTAAATTATTTTCTTATCTTCTCTGTTACCCAAAAGCCAAGAGGTTTTTCTAAAATTAATCTGGTTTGAGCTTCCAAAGCAGGGAAATTACCAAAAATAATCAAAGTTAAAGGTAATAATAACCATTGAAAAACTATAAAAAATGATTTCCAACGGCTTAAGTTTGCCGGTCGCGGAGGTAAGACCAACATACTAATAGTCGCGGAAACAAGCATACCAATCATAGCTATTGTCATAATTTGACCAGTAAGCTTCGGCAAATTATAAGAAAGAAGGGTAATATTAAAAGCCTCACCTCCCAAAGTAAGAGGTAACCATCCTAAAAAGAAAATAAGTAGGGAGCAAACTGCCCAAGACCAAAATCCGTCTAAAAGGTTAAGACAGTGGTGAATTTTTTCTTTTTTAGGAATTTTTTTATTTTTAAGAAAGCCATAAAAAACATAAGGAATTTCCGTACAGCCCCAAGCCCATCTTTTCTGTTGTTTATATTGGTTAATTGCTGTTTTAAACCAGGTTTTAGCTACTACTGCATCCATTGAAATGGGATAATATAAGGGAATTACCCGATAGTCTCCGTCATAATATAAATACGCCTTCCAAAAAATATGAGAATCATCATTAACCGACATCAGGTTAACGGGATATCCTACTTCATCAAAAATTTTAAGAGGTAGAGAGTGGGCAGAATAACTAACTAACTGCTCTGGCCTTTCTTGTTGCATCATTTGCCAAAAAGTTCCGGAAGTAGAAATAACCCTGGAAAAAGCTGGAGCCTGCCAGATATTATTATTGTAGACCGGAATTGGTTGATAGCTTGCCCTCAAGGGTTTTTCAACGGTTAGATAGTACCAGGTCAAACAAGCAAAATATTGAGGATAAACCCGAGCATCAATATCAAAAGCAGAAACAATAATATTTTGGTGAGGAATTTTCAATGGATCAATTATTTTCTCCTTGGCATGATTAACCGCCCAAGCTTCGTTAGATCCTTTTCCAGGTATTTCTTCTGCTATATTTTCAGGATGACAAGTTATTAAAAAATGAAAAAAATTCTGACCAAATTCTTTCTTTATCTCTTCGGCTAATTTTTGAGCAGGCTCTCCGACTCTTTCTTCAATAGCTAAAACTACTATCATTTTATCCAGAGGATAATTGGAACTGGCTAAGGCCTGGAGAGTAGGTTTTACTATATCAATTCCTTCTTTATACATGGGCAAAATTATCAAATGATAAATCTCCTGCCACTTTTTAAGTTTCTTAATTTTATTTAACCAGTCGATCTTAAGATGTTTTTTCATCTTCCGATAACTAGCTATTTGGTGAAAGGATAAATAAGAAATTTTTAATAGCCAATAAAAATCAAAGGCAATAATAAAAATAGCCATCGCAACTGGAACCAACCAAGATAATATAAAAGCTGCTCCTAATGTTCCCCAAGACAAAAAACCAGGAAAGATTTCTAAAAGACGGTATAAAAATTTATCTTTCCTGTTTTTAAGGTCTTTATTCCAAGAGACAGTCAAATAGTTTTTTAACATGTAGCCCCACGGAGAATCGAACTCCGATTTAGTGGATGAAAACCACTTGTCCTAGCCATTAGACGACAGGGCCAAGCTGTCACAATCTTAACCTAAAAATTGAAAATAATCAATATTTCTTGTAATATAAATTTAATGAAGCTTTCTAAAATTTATAATCAAGAAAAAGTAGAAAAAAAAATCTATAATCTCTGGATCAGAGAAGGTTTTTTTAACCCAGATAAATTACCAGATAAAAGAAAAAAATCCTTTACTATTGTTCTCCCACCTCCAAATGTTACCGGGGAACTTCATATGGGCCATGCTTTAAATGCAGTAATTCAAGATATTTTAATTCGCTGGAAACGGCTTCAAGGATATAAAACTCTCTGGATTCCAGGAACCGACCATGCTGGAATCGCCACTCAGAACAAGGTTGAAAAAGAATTAAAAAAAGAAGGTTTAAGCAAAGCTGATTTGGGCCGTAAAGAATTCATTAAAAGAGTCTGGGAGTGGAAGAAAAAATATGGAAATATTATTTTGGAACAATTAAAAAGCTTAGGGGCTTCTTGTGATTGGTCAAGAACTCGTTTTACTCTTGATAAAGAATATATTAAAGCAGTAGAAACTGCTTTTTTAAATTATTATAAAAAAGGTTGGATTTATCAAGGGAAAAGAGTGGTTAATTGGTGTCCGAGATGCCAAACAAGTTTGTCAGATCTTGAACTGGAATATAAAGAAGAGAAAGGAAAATTATATTACTTAAAATACCCAATAGCAAAAAAATTCATAGATGACACTTGTAATAATTTTATCATCGTGGCAACAACTCGACCGGAAACTATGTTGGGAGATACGGCAGTAGCTGTAAATCCCAAAGATAAAAGATATAAAAACCTAAAAGGAAAAAAAGTAATTTTACCTATAGTGAAAAGAGAGATTCCGATTATAGAAGACAAATTAATTGATCCAAAATTTGGCACTGGAGCATTAAAGGTTACTCCTGCTCACTCTTTAACAGATTACGAAATTGCTTTAAAACATAATTTGCCTTTAATACAAGTCATTTCTGAGAAAGTAAAATTAACTAAAGAAGTTCCTTTTGCTTATCAAGAAATGGGAATTTTAGAAGCCAGAAAAAAAATTATTGAAGACTTAGAAAAACAAGGCTTGGTAGAAAAAATCGAAGACTACACCCATCAACTCCCTATTTGTTATCGTTGTAAAGCCATTATCGAGTCGATTCCTTCAGAACAATGGTTTTTAAAAATGAAAGAGTTAGCTAAAATAGCTGAAGCACCTGTAAGAAACGGAAAAATTAAATTTCATCCTAAAAGTTTTGAAAAGGTTTATTTTAACTGGTTAAAAAATGTCAGAGATTGGTGTATTTCCCGACAGCTTTGGTGGGGACATACAATACCATTAAAAGGTGTAGACGATGTATTAGACACTTGGTTTTCTTCAGCTTTATGGCCTTTCGCCACTCTGGGCTGGCCAAAAAAAACAAAAGATTTAAAAACTTTTTATCCAACAGATGTTTTAAGTACCGGACGAGACATTATCAATATCTGGGTAACCAGAATGATATTTTCAGGTATGGAGTTTATGAAAAAAGAGCCGTTTAGGAATGTTTATATCCATGCTACGGTTTTAACTAAAGAAGGAAAAAGAATGTCAAAATCTTTAGGCATAGGAATAAATCCTATGGATATTATTAAGAAATACGGAGCTGATGCCACTCGATTTGGAATTGCCTGGAATATTATGGGCGGACAAGATATTAAATTTACGGAAGACAATATAATAATGGGAAGAAAGTTCTGTAATAAACTCTGGAATGCCACGCGGTTTGTTTTGCAACAAAATACTCAATTAAATTATGAATTTAAAATTCTAAAAAATAAAAACTTAACGATGGCTGATAAGAAGATATTAAAAGCTTTAGATAAAACAACAAAGTCGGTAAATAAAGATTTAGAAAGTTTTCGGTTTGGACAAGCAGCTCACACTCTTTATAATTTTTTCTGGCATGACTTTTGCGATAAATATATTGAAGAAACAAAAAAACAAGACAATCAAAAAATATTACTATATGTTTTATCAACTTCTCTAAAACTTTTACACCCTTTTATTCCATTTATTACCGAAGAAATTTATCAAAAATTACCAATAAAAAATAAAAAACGATGCTTAATAGTTGAAAAGTGGCCAAAATTATGAGTTATTCTTTTTATATAATTCTTGGTATTTTGCCGAGTATCATCTGGCTTCTTTTTTATCTCCGTAAAGACAGTCATCCGGAACGAAAATCAGCGGTAATAAAGATTTTCTTTTATGGAATATTAGTAGCTATTCCAGCAATTTTTTTAGAAAAGGGAATCTTTGAAACTACGCTTAATTCCTCGATTTTTAACACCTTTCCGCCTTTTTTAATCACGATTTTCAATACTTTTATCGGAGTTGCTTTAGTTGAGGAAGGATTAAAATATTTAGTAATTAAAGAAAAAGTGTTAAAAAACTCGGAATTTGACGAACCAATAGACGCTTTACTTTATATGATAATCGCTGCTTTGGGTTTTGCCGCTTTAGAAAATATTTTAGTTTTATTTCCTTTGGGAGCAAATTTTTTCATAAAAGAAGCTCTTTCCATTTCCGTTTTTCGATTTTTAGGAGCAACCTTTTTACATGCTTTATGCTCAGGAACAATAGGTTATTTTTTAGCCCTATCTCTTTTTGAAACAAAAAACAGAACAAAATTTCTCATTGCCGGATTGGGAATAAGTACTCTCTTGCATGGATTATATAATTTCTCTATTATTAATATGAAGGGAGATTTAAAAATTCTAATTCCAATTATTATTTTAATTAGTTTATCTGTTTTTATCTCCCTTGGATTAAAAAAGTTGAAAAAAATGAAAAGTGTTTGTAAAATAAAATAGTATGGCTATGAAATCATCTTTTTTTGAAAAATTAAAAAAAGGAATGGGTATTGAAGAACCAATTGAAAAAGAAAAGGAAAAACAAAAACCCGAGAAGAAAACACAAACTAAAAATCGAGCTTCCGCAGAAGCAAAGGTTAAAATGGAAACAAAACTTCCAATGCATCCTAAAAAATTAGAAATTAAAACAAAGCCCGTTGAAGAACCAAGCTCTTCGCAAGAAACAAAGGTTAAAAATGAGGACAAAGTCCTCATCGCTCCCCAAAAAGAAAAAGATTGGTTTGAGCCAGAAGGACAATTAGCAGTTGATATTTACCAGACCAAAGACGAATTAATTATTCAATCAGCTATCGCTGGGATTAAACCGGAAAATTTAGAAATTTTAATAGAAAGCGATATTGTTACTATTAAGGGAAGGAGAGAAAATTCCTCTTCACTTAGTGAAAAAAATTATTTTATTCAAGAGTGTTATTGGGGAGTATTTTCTCGAGAAATAATTTTACCAGTAGAGGTTGATCCTAATAGAGTAGAAGCAACAATGAAAGAAGGAATTTTAACTATTAAATTACCAAAAATTTTAAGAGAACGTAAGAGAAAAGTTAGTATAAAAAAAGAATAAAAAATTTTTAATTTTTTAATTGAAAACTCCACCAGAATATGTTCTGGTGGGGTTTTTAGTGCCCCTGACAGGAATCGAACCTATATCACAGGCTTAGAAGGCCCGTGTTCTATCCGTTGAACCACAGGGGCAAAAATAAAGATAATTTTGAAAAAATAATTACCTATTAAACTTTTATAGTTTATCTGAAATGAATTGTTTAGTCAATCTTTTTACTTTTTAGGAATAATTAATTTTTGACCAATTGGTATAACTTCTGCGCTACTTTTATTAAAAATTTGACCTGTCTCAGTTTTTATTTCTCCCCATCTTTTTCCGGAACCTAAATACTTTTCAGCAAGTTCCCACAAAGTTTCTCCTTTTGAAATAATATAGGATTCTGTTTCGGATTCAAAAACTTCCTGAATTTCTTCTAAAACAGGAATTAGCAATTCTTTTTCAAACTTTTCTTCTTTTGACTGCCAAATTTTCAAAACTTCCTGATAAACTCCTTTATTAAATTGAAGAGGTTTTTCAAAAGAAACCTCAAATTTTTCCCTCTCAGCTAAAAAACTATACTGATAAAAAACAAGAACTCCTAAAAATAGAGCTATTAATAGTAATTTAAAAAAAGTTGAAAAGCTATGTTCTCCTAAATTGTTTAGTGATTTTTTAAAAAATTCTTTGAGCTTATCTGTCTTAAATTTAAGATTTTTTTTATTTGGCATAAACTTTAATTGAAAGAATAATTTTAACATCGTTCAATTCTATTTCTCTTTCACCTAATCTTCTAATATTCAAATTCTGAGGTTTAATTAAATATGAACTATTTTCTATTTTTTCTAAAAACCTTAGAAATTTATCAAAAGAAGTAATAGAGCTAATTTGAAAAAAAACTGAAGGCCAAGAATCTTTTTCTATTTTTTGGGATGGAAGTGCTAAAATTTCAATTACAATATCACTTTCCTCGGCAGTTTTTTCTAAAAAATTAATGAAATCTACCGGCAGTTCAAAATTAATAAACAATTGATTAATTTTTTCTAAATTTGGTTTTATTTCAGACAAAAAAACTTGAGAGTTTTTTAAATTTTCAATTTTCATTTCTAAAGAAGTAAAACTTTGTTTTTTAGAAATCAAATCTTCGGAATTGGTTTTTATTTCTTTAAAAACAGGATAAATAACAAAAAAAGTTAAGCCGATTATTAATATGCTAAAAATCAGCAAGGATAAATTAATTTTATTTTTGAATATCATTTTTGATCTTAAAACTTAAAGAAAAATTAATATCAATCGGCTTGACCCAATTAGAAGAGGGGAAATATATCTCTTCAAAAAACTCTTTTTCCTCAAGGTTTTTCTTCAACTCTAATAGACTTTCTCTAGTAGGAGCAAAGCCGGCTAAAGAAATCTTTCCTTCCAAGGACTCAAAATTTAAAATAGTAAAATAAATATCATCGGGAAAAGTTTCAGAAATGTTCTTTAAGATTCCAGTAAAGTTCATTTGGTTTTGATAAAAAGAATTTAAATTCAAAAGGGTTTGATTTGATGTAATAATTTCTTCTTCTAATACTTGGAATTCAGATTTTTGAAAGTTTTTTTCTTCTTGATTTAGAAAAATTTCCTGAACTTTTAATTGACTGGAAATAAAAATATTTATAAGAAACAAAATTAAAAATAAACAAATTAAAAAAAATAAAAACAAAATACCTAAAATTGAAATCAACTTCCATTTTTTTTCTTCTAAAATTTCTTCTTTTTCTTTCGGCGGTAATAAATTAATCATCGAAATAAATTTTTAATTTATTGAAAATTGAAATGAATTGCAATTCATTAATCATAGATTTTTAATCCCTCTTAAAGCTAATCCTAAAGAAGTAGTATAACTTAAAGATTCTTCTTTTTCATAAACTAAAGTTTCTTTTTGAGATTGAAAGGTGGGAGAGGAAATATTAATCCAGGGATTGCCAATTTCAACTGAAACCTTAAGCTGAGAAGAAAGCATTTCTTTCAAACCCTTTAATTTTGCTCCTCCACCACAAAGAAAAATCTTTTTTATATTTTGCTTGCCATTTGAAGACAGGGAGTCATAAGAAGCATGAGTTTGATAATAATTAATATATTTTTTAATTTGTTCAGTTAAGTCAGTTAAAGCCGGAATCAAACCTTCAAAAACCTTTTTTTCTTTTAACCCATATTTTAATTTTAATTTTTCAGACTCATCCGGATTAACTTTTAAAGCTTTGGAAATAATTTCGGTAAAATTCTGAGAAGAAACCGGAATGGAAGAGGTAAATTTTAAAGAATGTCCGGAAAAAACAATAAAGCCAGTTTTAGTTGCCCCTAAATCAATCAAAAGAACAGGGGAAGTAGTAATTTCGTTTTTAATCAAGGCTCTACAAATAGCCAAAGACTCAACCTCTAAAGAAAGAGGTTTTAGATTGGCTTCTTTAAGACAGAAAATATAAGAGTCAACAATTTCCTTTGGTAAAGCGGCAATTAAAACATCAAGATGGTTTAAATGGTTACTAATAGGAGGAATAACTTGAAAATCTAAATAAACTTTTTCAATAGGCAAGGGAATATATTGTTCAGCTTCATAAATAATCGCTGACTTCAAATCGTCTTCAGCCATCTTTGGCATCTGGATTACTTGTAAAAAAGCTTTTTCTTCAGGCAAAGAAGCAACAACATATTTTGTCTTCAATTTTTCTCCTTTAACCATAGAGGTCGCTTTTTTAATAATTTTGATTAATTCTTTTTTGTTTTTAATTTCTCCATTTTTAATTATGCCGGGTTTAATTTTCTCCTCTCCAAAAGAAGCCAATTCAAAAAATTTACCTCTTTCTTTAAGTTTAATAATTTTTAATGATAAGTCGGAAATGTCTAGTCCAAAAGTTTCTGGTTTTAAAGATAATAATTTAAACATTGAATTAAATTGAAAATTTAATGAGATTTGAAATGAATTGCAGATTCAACGAACGTTTTGTTTTATTATACAACAAAAAAGTTAAAATCTTTATGGTACTTCTTCCCATTTTACAATTTCATACTCTTCTTCATAGGTAGGAAAATAAGGAGGAGGATTATAAACTGAATGAGGATCATATTCTAATTCCGTGTGTTGATAACCAGAAATTACTTCTTTACTTTCATCTAACCAGCCCCAGGTTAAACTCATTCTAGGAAACGTCCACCAAAGGAACCGGAACTCCCAATAAGGAGAATAAGAACGATAATGAATTACTGAACCATAAAGCTGAATTGTATCTCTCACTGGATTTTGAATCCAAGGCCATCTCAAATCCTGGGGCAAAAGCCAAGAATAATAAGGACGATAACAAGAACCCCTTAGAGCTAGGAGTACGCCGTTAATTTCTAAGTTGTCTGGTGAATACCAAGGAATCAAAATATCTTTTTGAGCAATCAATCCAAGAGCACAAGAACCATCTTTAGTAATATAGGTCAAATTATCGTTAATAATAATAGACTTATCTTCTATTTCTTGAGCAGCTATCACTGTTACTCGAGATCCTATTTCCCCATCTACCCAAAGCTCGTCTTGAACATAAATTAAAGCATTTTCCGGTAAATCATAAATTCCTGTTAATCCATCAGAATCCTCGCTTTTTATATAATAATAATCATATCTTGTTCCTTCAGAATCAATACTTTTCATCCAATCAACGCTTCTTACTTTATAAACATTAAAGGTGTTAGACATATCAGAATTAAACCTTAAATGATATCCATAACTCTCTGAGGGATAGAGACAGTAATTTCCGGTTTCGGGATTTTGATAGACCCCGCTTCCGATTTCTGGGCAGGTTTCAGTTTTTAGATTATTTAGTTTTGTATCAATGCTCCAAAAATTAATTTCAGAATGATAGCCCCATAAATCTTGAGGTGACCCTTCTCCCCAGATACCATCTTTCTCTTCAGAAGGATCACAGCCTTGAGCCTTAGTACAAGTATAACCTAATCCATATTTAGCCGAGGTAATTAAAGAATTGCCGGTGGCATCAAAACGAATTCCCCCATTAGAATGAACTTTGCCTTTTATATTTTCTTCTTCTCCAAACCAAACTTCTTTGTGAGTAAGATAAGCATATTCTGCCCAAGACGGATAGGCATATTGAACCTCTATTGTTCTTTCAAGTAAGGGATATTTATCGGTCCAACCAGTAGAACGAACAACAACTGTCGTAGAGCCCTGTTCAGGAGGAGTAATTTCTAAACTAAACTTTCCTATGGGATCGTTCGAAGGATAGTTATGAATATATGGCGGACCAACAGAATCACCATCTTCAAAATCATCAGGATCATAATTTAGATGCCAATAATAATAATTTATTCCTGCCTCAGCAATATTTAAACTGTTTTCCCAAGCTACTTTTTGTTGGGATTGTTTAGTCTGAAGAAGAATAAATCTAAAAAGTCCGGCCAATAAAAGTAAAAATATTGTTCCAAAAACCAAAACTAAAGTAGTAATTGAAGCTTTATTATTCATAAATTTATTTTCAGGTTTCGAATTTGAATATCTGAGCTTAAAACAAAATCTTCTGGAGAACGATTAGGATCAATATTAATAACTAGATATACTCTCATTAATTTAGTATCTTTTAATCGGGCAGGGGTAGGTAGTAATTCACTTTGCTCTCCGTTAAAATAATGAAAAATTGGGGGACTATTTCGCACATAAGAACTTAAAATTGATATTTTTTCTTTATCAATAGGATATTGGACTGGAAAACCTTCAGGATTAGTAACTCCTTTTTTAAAATTTGTACCCTCAACAAAATACCTTACCCTTTCAGTTTCTCCGTCTAGATCAATATCGGAATAAAAAATAAATTCAAAGTTATCTGCTTTTTCCAAGGCATAAAAACCATTGTCACCGGAATTTACCTCTCTTATCTCTTTAACCATAGTCTCTATACCCCTCCTGGCTTCTTCAATTGCTTGAGATTGTTGAAGAGCGTAACTTTGAGTTCTATATCCCATCACAATAAAACCTGATATTATCCCTATAACCAGAGTAAAAATAATAATAGTAACTAAAGCTTCAATTAAGGTAAAAGCATTTTTCATACAAAATTACTCCTCAGCCATTTTTACCTCTAAACCAGTTTGCCCTTTTATATCTATGCTATCATTGAAATAATTTTCATAACCTGAAGCAATTATCTCAATCGTATATTCTTCTCCGTCTGTTTCGACTAAGGGACTAAAAAAAACCTGGCCGCAATTATTAGTGAAGAGAATTTTTTCATAACCGGTTTTAGACAATATTACCTGGGCCCCTTCTATTAAAGACGTTCCGGGACTATTTTTAACCACCACTAATAAAGTATGTTCTTGATGAGATGTCAAAGTAATAGCAGCTGCAACACTTGAACCCGGCTCCAGATATACAGGTTGAGGAGGACAAGAGCAAGAAATATCAAATTCTTCGTCAGAGCTGATGAAAGAACCATTGACGGGAATATTATAATGCCCCCATTCCAATTCTTCTATGTTAATAAAACCCTTTGAGTCGGTAATTAAAATTTCATCATACTTGTAAATCGAACTGCCATCTTCAGGGTCAGTACCAATAGTCTTCTCGACACCCATTATATGTATTTGAAAACTAACATCGGGAATATAGCTAATCCATTCTGTTTTCCAATCAAAAAGTATAGGCGTAATTGAAGTATCTTCGGTAATAAATTCGGCTTTTAGTCTAATCTCACCGTAAAGGTCAACATTTAAACTCGATAAATCTGTCGGAGAATCGTCAAAATCGGGGATCGAAATCCAATCGGTTTCATTAAAATAAAGTAATTTATATTTTATATTTGTACCGACAGGTTGATTATCGTTCCAACTAAACTGTTCCCAATTTTTTAAACACTCCGGAGCAATAGTTGTTGAGATAAGAAATCCTGAATTTTCATATTCTAAACCGCTTTTAACAAGCCTTACTTCTCCTTCTATAATCTCAAGATTAGAGAAATCAGCTACTTTCGTAAAATCAAAATCAGTCCAATAAGTTAATTCTTCCGGCTTTAACATTTGAACACTTTTGTTTCCAAGTAAATCAATATAAAAAGTCTTTGAGGCTATTCCTCCTTCTACCATAGTAACATGACCATTATTAGGATTGGGATTATCTACGGTTTCAGGATAAGTTTGATCTTTATTATATCCTTCTTTTTGAACTATAATTTGATAATCTCCGCTTGATTGTGATTCTGGAAGAATAATGGAACGGTGACCAGGATTAGAAGGATCAGTTCTATAACATTTATCCAGCCCGGTATTTTCGTTAATAATATGAATACTGTCCGGGGAACAAGGAGAAGGTTTATCTACTTCTTCTATTTCTACTTCTTGATAGGAAGCATTAAATATAGAGATAGATAATACTCCGCATCCTACCGGCGCCTCTGATTTTTTAGAAGAAATATCGGTAGTTAAAACTACCTCTCCTCCAAAAATACCAGACCAACTTACTTTTACTCTTGCTCTTTTATAATCGTTCGGCTCTGAATCTTGACCTGCTTTTTCAATACACTCTATATTTTCATCAAGAGTACCATCAAAACAATCATCAACATAAGAAACGGTAGTAATAACAGTATATTCTATATTGTTAACAGTAGTAACAACCGAATCTAAAATACTACCAGAAACTTCTCCGTTTTCAGTACCTACTTCTCTGTACGGTAAATTTCGAATTTGTTCTATTTTCTGATTAGCAATATAAGTAGCACTGACTCTGGCCTTGGATTGACCAATCACTTTTAACCCCAACTGATAAGCGCCGAAAATTCCCAAAAAAACAATCAGCATCAAGCTGGTACCTACTATTACATCAATAAGTGTAAAGCTTTTTGTTTTTATCATATTCCCTGAAGCATACTGTACATTGGTTGAACCATTGAAATAGCAAAAAAACCAACAGCCGCTCCAATAATTAACATAACTACCGGTTCAATAACCGAAGCTAAGTTTTGAGTAGTTCGAGTAACTTCTTCTTCAAAAAAATCAGCTAATTGAGAAAGGATTTTTGAAGTTTCACCAGTTTCTTCTCCAACGGCAATCATTTGCACAACAGTAAGGGGATAAATATTTCCATAAGGCTTAAGAGCCTCGGAAAGTTTTTCTCCCTTTTTAACCTTTTTAGTTGCCTCAACTATAGCTTCTTTGTAATAAATATTACCTAAAGTCCCTGAAACAATTTCTAGTGATCTTACAATCGGCACTCCAGAAGATATTAAAGACGCTAAGTTTCTAACGGTAGCCGCTGAATTACTTTTTTTGATAATTGGAGAAATAATTGGCATTTTTAAGAGAAGAGCATCTAAAAATCTTTTTCCTTTTTTAATTTTTAACAATCTCCAAAAAAATAAAACAAGGAAAATAACAATCAAAATTACTAAGTACCACTTTTGAACTAAAAAGTCGCCAAGTCCGATAACAAATCGAGTAGTGGCAGGCAGTTCAATATCTAATTGTTTGAAGGTCTTGGTCAGCTGGGGGACAACCATAACTAACATTAAAATTCCAACACCTAACATAGCACAAATAATGACGGCTGGATAAATCATTGCTCCTTTAATTTTTGACGATAGTTCATGCTCTCTTTCCATCTGAAAAGCTAAAATTTTCAGAACATCTTCTAAATTTCCAGCTTCTTCTCCTACTTTTATCATATTTCTGAAAAGTTCAGAAAAAATATTAGGATATTTGCCCAATGATTCAGAAAAATTTTTTCCTTTAATAATTTCTTCTTTAATATCCAATAATGTTTTTTTAAATTTTTCGCTTTTTGCTTGAGAAGATAGAGTATCCAAGGCTCGAGGTAAAGGAAAACCAGCAGCAATCATTACTGCTAAATTTCTGGTAAAAAAAAGCTTTTCAGTTAAAGAAATTCCGCCGAAAGATAAAAGGATGTTAAATTTATTTTTTCTCGTCTTTCTTTCTTTTTCAGTTTCGGCCCTAATCAAAATAAAACCCTGCTTTCGCAGTTTTTCAGCTAATTGATGAATATCTTTTGCTTCCAAAACATCTGTTTTACCTCCC
>CAYUYO010000009.1:1277-22600 GCA_964449385.1 uncultured Candidatus Saccharibacteria bacterium | reverse complement strand
GAAGCTGGAATCGCTAGTAATCGCCAATCAGCTATGTGGCGATGAATATGTTCCTAAAGCTTGTACTCACCAATAAATGCGCCCGGCAGATATATAAACTAAAGAGTTAAAATCTCTTCCTCTATTGTCTAAATAGAGCGTAGTTGAAAGATAATCATTTTTTGTGAAGAAAATGGTGAAGGATCTGAAAACAAATAGTAGTCCGAATTATTAAAGAGCAATCGATCCATGACTGGGTGGTGAGCATGGAGAAGATTATTTTACAAGCTCAATTCGGAATGCTAGGAATAGCTTATTTATTGACCCGGGGAGATCTGATGTAGTATAATGAAACTAACGCTGCGTCAGAAGTCAGCTAGACTATAGTACCTGCTAAAAATTAAATATTTTAGCGGGGAAGGGTCTTCTCTAATGTTATGTTAAATTCTAATTACATTGTTGGTTTAGTAGATGGTGAAGGTAGTTTTACTGTCTATATTAAGAATCCAAATTCAAAAGAGAGTATAAAAAGAAGAGTTAAAGCAGAACCTAGATTCTACTTAAAACTTGTTGAGAAAGATAAAAGTATTCTTTATGAATTAAAAAGATTCTTTGATTGCGGAAATGTTTATTTTCAGAAAGATAAAAGAAAGAATCATCAAGATTGTTATCGTTACGAAGTAGCAAAAAGAAATGATTTAGAGGAAATTATTATTCCATTCTTTAAGAAAAATCGATTGAGAATAGTGTCAAAAAGGAAAGATTTCGAAATTTTCTGTAAAATAATGAAAAGAATTATGAAAGGAGAACATCTAACTAAATCAGGATTAAAGAATTTATATCAACTTAAACAAAAAATGCATTAGAGCTCGCTGTATGCGGGAAATCCGCACGTACAGTGGGAACGTCAATGTTGAGTTTCCAACAAACATTCGCCCGTCACACCAAGAGAGCTGGCAATACCCGAAATCCCTTGCAAGAGGGCCTAAGGTAAGGTCAGTAATAAGGGTGAAGTCGTAACAAGGCATCCGTAGCGGAAGCTGTGGATGGATCATTTAATTTATTACAATTTCTTTGAAATTGTAGTGTCGATGAAAGTTGAAGTCTGGAATTTGGATTTTAACTTTAAAGGTGTTAATCTTTGTACCTAAAAGGAAGATTTTCGAGGCAGCTCTAATAAACTAATAATTATGCAAAAAACAAGCTTATGCTTGTTTTTTGTTTTGGAATTTGCTATTATTTTAACGTGAATCCTTATAGACTTTTTTCGAAAATTTACAAAAAAGCGGCTGAACAAATGTGTTTTGAATGTCAGAATTTTATTGAAAGAGGTTCAAAAATTTTAGACTTAGGCTGCGGTTCGGGAATTATTGCGAAATCATTCCAGGATTTTTTTCAAGCTGAAATATTGGGAGTTGACATTAGAGATAATAGAATTTATCCTATTCCTTTTAAAATTATTGATGGAAAATCTCTTCCTTTTTCTGAAAATTCTTTTGATGTAGTTTTAATAAATTATGTTTTGCACCACTCCGGAGATCCTATTTCTCTTTTGAAAGAAGCTAAAAGAGTTAGTCGAAATAAAATTATTATTTACGAAGATTTACCCGAGGGATTTTTGTCAAAACTGAGGTGTAAAATTCACGGAGCTTCTTTTAATAGTTTTTTCAAAATTAAAAATCAAGCTTCTTTTAAAACAGAAAGACAGTGGGAGGAAGTTTTTAGAAATATTGGATTAAAAATTATTTTTAAGAAAGAGGCAAATAGTTTTTTAATAAAAAAAGGATTATTTATTTTGCGCGTATAGCTCAGCTGGTTAGAGCGCGTCACTGATAATGACGAGGTCCGTGGTTCGAGTCCACGTACGCGCACTGTTTATTCGGAACCTGTAATTTATCAGGGTCCATAATTTATTATGTATATTAAAGGAGTCGGAATGACAAAATTTGATTATTCTGATAAACCATGGTGGCAGTTTGCTTTTGAAGCTGCTATGGAGGCATTAGAGTCGGCTAATATGAAAATTTCCGACATCGATGCAATTGTTTTAAGTGCTATTTCCAGTGCTGCTGGGGGAGAACATCAAACTCATAAAGTTTCTTTGCTTTCTGATTTGTTTAAAACTAGTGTGCCTATAATCGAACTCTCCTCGGTTTGCGGCGGTGGTGGAGTTGCAGCTTGGGTATCTCAACGCCTCGGTCTTAAAAATATTTTAACTGTTAGCGGTGAAAAGTTGGTTGAAAATCGCAGTGAGATTACCGTAGATTGGATTTTATCAGCAGCCGAAAGGGTAATTGAACAGCCCGAAGGGATGCTTTTCCCTCCGCAAAATGCTTTAGTTGCTCAACAGTACATGAAAAAATATGGAGCCACGGAAGATGATTTGGCTTTAATCGCTTATAAAAACCACCAAAACGCAGTCTTAAATCCAAAAGCTTATTATTATAAGCGGTCGGTTTCCCTTGAAGAAATTAAAAAATCTCCGGTTGTTGCTTCACCTTTAAGACTTTTTGATTGTTCTCTTTCGGTAAATGGTGGGGCAGCAGTAATTTTTTCTAAGGAGAAAAGCGATATTGAAGTTGTCGGTTCCGGTTTTGCCACTGATTATCTTTTAACTTTTGGAAGGAAGGACATCACCCATTTCAAAGCGACTCAAATCGCTGCAAAGCAAGCCTTTCAACAGGCGGGATTGAAACCGACAGATATTGATGTTGCTGAAATTCATGATGCCTTTACTTCTGTAGAATTATTCTCTTATGAAGATTTAGGTTTTGCTGCTTTAGGAGAGGGGCCAAAGTTGATAAGGTCTGGTAAAGTGAATTTAGACGGCGAGCTGCCGATTAATCCGTCTGGTGGGCTTAAAGCTAAAGGCCATCCCATTTCCGTTACCGGACTTGCTCAAATCTATGAAATAGTAAATCAGCTTCAAGGAAAATGTGGAGAGCGCCAGATACGAAATGCCAGAATTGGACTTTGCCATAATATTGGTGGAGCCGGTGGTAGCTGCACAGTCCATATACTTAAAAAATCTTAACAATTGAATTTTTTAAGAATTTCTTTAAAATTCTTTTTTATTTTTTGAGAAACTACAATTGCGCAAATTCCCTTATTAGGAAAGCCGTAAATTACAATAGTTTTTAATGAGGAGAGCAGTATGCAAGGAATCACTAAAAGGTCTTCCTCTCCTTCAATAAATACGTTTTTGTTTTCTCTAATTGCTTTTCGCAGTATTGACCAGACTTTTGCTTGAATTGTTCCGGATGGGTTTTTGCAACTTAGGGAGAATTTTAAGATTTTTTTGATTTTTTTCCTTTTTATTTTCCCGTCAAAAATTTTAATATCGGAAAAAAAAACCGAAGAGCAATAATCTCCAACAGTGATTATTTTTTTAACTTTCTTTTTACTTAGAAAATATTTAAGCTTTTTATTAATTTCTTTTTTTGTTCCCAAAATCGGAGTTCCAAAGGGTTTTTTAAGTTCTTGATAAAGCTTACTAGTTAAATAGTATGTTTTCATAATTTATTCAGCAGTATTAATTATATCAAACCTCTTTCTAAATTCCCAGGTTTATCGTATAATCTTTAATATAATTTAATATGTTCTATCAGTGTCCAAATTGCCAGAAAGTCTGGCAATATCCAATTAAAAAATGCCCGGATTGTTTTTTAGAACTGAAAAGAATTACAACTTCAAAGGTTAAAGTTATTGGCGTGTCGAAGGTAGCCATCCCAACTCTTTTACATCCCAAAATCCCTTATTTTGTTTTAGTATTGGAAGACGAAAATGGCAATAGATGGGCTTACAAAACTTTTAAGGAATATAAAATTGGTGATGAATTTAAAACGGAAGCCAGTCAAGATAAAAATGCCGTAGCTATCTGGCGGGTTAAATACGATGCCTTGGAAGCAATTGAAAAAGTAGTTGATTTAATCGGGGGGATAACTGTTGACCAGAATTCTAAGATTCTTATTTTGCCAACATTGCTTTCTCCGAAACATCCTTATTTTGCCGAAAATACTAATCCTAGGATTTTAGAAGGTTTAATTAAATTTCTGATTCAGAAAGGAGTTAAAGTTGAAAATATTAAAGTTGCTGCTCAAAATTTTAATGAAATACCGATTGAAGTTGCGGCTCAAAAATCTGGATTGCTTGAAATTTGCATTAAGACAAAAATTATTCCTTTAGATATGACTAAAACAAATTTTGTTAAGAAAACCGAGGGAGATCTTGTTTTTGAGATTTCAGAAGAGGTTTTTAAACAAGATTTAGTGATAAATCTTCCAGCTTTAAAACTTGATTGGAAATTAGGGATAAAAGGAGCGAGAGAAAATTCATTGAAATTTCTGAAAAAAGAATCATATTTTTCTTTAAAATATCTTTATGATCAAAAAGAACTTATGGAAAAGATTCAAAAAGTTTTGCCAAACTATTTAACTATAGCTGACGGGACGGTTATTCAAAAGCAGGATAAATACACGAGCTTTTTGGGAATAATACTGGCTAGTTTTAATCCTTGGGGTTTGGATCGGATTTTTGCTGAAATTGTTATTCCAGACTCATTACCTTCTTATTTACAATCCGAACTTGATAATATCCCTATAGTCGGAAGGGAAATTAAAGAGATTCAATGCCAGCTTTAATATTCTAATTATTAAAAAATTAATTCGCCATCCATTAATTGGCGGAATAAACAAAAACTATGTTTAAAAATAAAGTCATTTTAATCACTGGTTCTTCTCAAGGCATTGGCAGGACGATAGCTTTAAAGTTTGCTTCTCTTGAGGCAAAAATAGCTTTGAACGATATTCACTTCCAGAAATCAATTTTAGAAGAAGTTAAACATGAAATTCAACAACAGGGTGGGCAGGCAAATTGTTTTTTAGCTGATGTTTCAAAATATGAGGAGGTGGAAAAAATGCTTGAGGAAATTAAAAAAGAATTTGGTGGATTAGATATTTTAGTAAACAACGCCGGGATTTGCCAAGATAAAACTTTAGCAAAAATGTCAATTCAAGAATGGCAAAAAGTTATTGATATAGATTTAACTGGTGTTTTCAATTGCTCAAAAGCCGCTTTGTCTTTAATTGTGCCGAATCAAGGGAAAATTATTAATATTTCTTCGGTAGTAGGCCAGCGCGGAAATTTCGGTCAAACTAATTATGCTGCTGCTAAAGCAGGGATAATCGGCTTTACTAAATCTTTGGCTAAAGAAGTAGGAAAATTTGGAGTAACGGTTAATGCTATTGCCCCCGGCTTTATTGAAACCAAGCTTACTGAAAATTTGCCGGAAGAATTAAAGATAACCATTAAAAAACTTACCTCCTTGGGCAGGCTTGGAACGCCGGAGGAAGTAGCTGATTTGATTGTTTTTTTAGCTTCGGAAAAAGCCAGTTTTATTACCGGAACAGTTGTTAATATTGACGGAGGATTAGCAATTTAAAATTATGCTTTTAAACAAAGAACAGATAAAAGAAATAATTCCCTACGATGAGCCATTTTTATGGGTAGATGAAATAGAAAGTATTGAAGGCAATACTATTATTGGCTATAAACAAACTTTTTCAAAAGACCCATATTTTAAAGGTCATTTTGTTGATTTTAAAATTATGCCCGGGGTATTGGTTGTTGAAGGACTGGCTCAAACCGGAACTATCCTTTTAAGAAAAAGAATAGGTAAGGATCATAAACAAAAACATCTTTTGGCATATCAGGTTAGAAGTGCATTTTTTTACAAGTTAATTCTTCCTGGAGATAAAATACGATATAAAGTTGAACTTTTAGGATTTTATGGTTTCAAAATAGCTAATTTTAAGGGAGAGGCTTTTGTTGGAGATGAAAAAAAATGTGAGGTAAGATTTACAGTTGCTGTTGTAGATAAAAACGAACTTGAAAAAAAAGGAGCAGAAGCAGAACAAAAAGAATCTCTGCCTCAAACTAAATTGCCCCCTTTAAAAGTCGGGAATATCGTAGTCAGAATTCCGATAATTCAAGGAGGAATGGCGGTGAGAGTTTCCCTTCATAATTTAGCCGGAAATGTAGCTAAAGAAGGAGCTGTTGGCATTATTGCAGTTTCCGGGATGGATAATCCGGATGAAGTTAAATCGGAAATAAAGCAGGCTAGAAAAATTGCCGGGCCCAATGGCGTTATTGGAATCAATATTATGGGGGTTGTTGCTCATTTTGTCGAGTTGGTAAAAGCAGCTCTTGAGGAAAAAGTTGATTTGATTATTCAAGGAGCGGGATTTAGAGAAGATATTTTTGAGATGGCGGGAAAATATAATGTTCCTGTTTTTTCAATGGCATCATCAGTGAAAGTTGCCCAAAAAGGAGAAGTTCTAGGTGCAGCGGCAATAGTGGTTGAGGGTTCCGATGCCGGCGGGCACCTCGGATTTCCAGAAGGACATCCATTTAGAAAAACTATTGATATTGTTAAAGAAGTAGTGAGGACAGTTAAAATTCCAGTGATTGCTGCCGGAGGGGTATTCAATGGCAAAGATATTGTGGAAATGTTTAGAGCGGGAGCAAAGGGGGTACAGATGGCTACCAGATTTGCGGCTACTAAAGAATGCGATGTTCATCAAAATTTTAAAGAGGCTTATTTAAAAGCGAAAAAAGAAGATATTGTGATTATTCATTCTCCTGTTGGTTTGCCTGGCAGGGCTATTAAAACTCCTTTGGTTGAGAAAATCTTAGAGGGAAAAGCTCCGAAGCCGGATCCTAGAAAATGTCGGGGGTGCATAGGAATGGCTTGCGATAAAAGTTATTGCATTTTGGAAGTTTTGGAAAATGCTCGCAAAGGTGATTTAGAAAACGGTTTAGTTTTTGCCGGTTCCAATGCTTGGAGAATTAATAAAATAGTTTCTGTAAAAGAATTAATTCAAGAATTAGTAACCGAGGCTAACGAAATTTTAAAACGTAAGCCTTTATTAATTATTAATTAAAAATTATGTTGATTTTAAATCAAACTCAAATAAAAAAAATTATTCCATTAAGTAAAATTAAAGAAGTTATCAATTGTGTTGAAGAAGCATTTTGTGATTATGGGAAAAAGAGTGTTCAAATGCCACCAAAGACCTATTTATATTTTGAAGAATATGGCGGAGATTTGCGGATAATGCCAGCTTTTTCTCTAAAATTAAAGATCGCCGGGACAAAAATTGTTAATGTCCATCCTAAAAATTCTCAAAAGGGATTACCTACTGTGATGGCGACTATTATCTTGAATGATGTAAAAAATGGAGTACCTTTGGCTTTATTAGATGGAACTTATATTACAGGGATGAGAACGGGTGCGGCCGGAGCAGTAGCAGTAAAATATTTAGCGAAAAAAAATGCGAGAACCCTTGGGATTATTGGAGCTGGCCAGCAGGCGATATATCAAATAGCGGCAATAACAAAAGTTCGCGATATAAAAGAGATATTTGTTTTTGATGTCCGCCCAGAAGCCGTTAAAAAGTTGGCAGAGGTTTTGAGCAAATCAAAAATTAAAATAAGAAATGCGGAATTAGAAGAAGTAGTGAAACAAGATATTTTAGTAACTACTACTCCTTCTCAAAAACCTTTCATCAAAAAAGAATGGATTTTACCTGGGACTCATATCAATGCGATTGGTGCTGATGCGGCTGGGAAAGAAGAGCTGGATCCCCAAATTTTAAGAAAAGGAAAGATTGTTATTGATGATTGGGCTCAGGCAAGCCATTCGGGGGAAATAAACGTTCCGTTAAAAAAAGGTATTATTCAGGAAAAAAACATATATGCTTCTTTAGGAGAAATTGTTACCAAAAAGAAGTTGGGGAGACAAAATACTCAAGAGATTACTATTTTTGATTCTACCGGACTGGCAATTCAAGATTTATATACAGCCAGTCTTGTTTACAGGAAAGCAATAAAAAAAGGAGCAGGAAAACAGATTAGTTTAGATTAAATTTATATATGCTTGGCGCTAAACTTACCCAACTTTTAAACGTTAAATATCCGATTATTCAAGGAGGAATGGCCGGAGTTTCAGAATCGGTTTTAGTTTCGGCTGTTTCCAATGCCGGTGGATTAGGAGTGATCGGCTCCGGTTTTTTTCTTCCTTCTTGGCTTGAAGAGGAGATTCGAAAAACCAGAAAAATGACCAAAAATCCTTTTGGAGTTAATCTATTGCTGCAAAATCCTAATGTGGCGGAACTGGTAAAAGTAGTTATTAAAGAAAAGATTCCGGTGGTTTTTACCGGAGGAGGTAATCCTCTTCCTTTATTTCCATATTTAAAAAGAGCTGGAATTAAAATTATTCCTGTAGTTTCTTTTACAAGATTAGCTAAAAAGATGGAGGATAGTGGTGCTGATGCAGTCGTGGTGGAAGGACTGGAATCCGGAGGACACATCGGAAAAAATACTACTATGGTTTTAGTACCTCAAACAAAAAGAATTATTGAAAAAATTCCTTTAATCGCTGCCGGGGGTATTTGTGATGGAAAAAGTGCTGCGGCTGCTTTCATTTTAGGCGCTGATGGGATTCAAATGGGAACGAGATTTTTAGCTAGCAAAGAATGTCAGATTCACAATGATTACAAAAAAGCCGTCTTAGAAGCTTCCGATGAAAACATTGTTGTTGTAGCTAGATTTACCAATCATCCGGTAAGAGTGATAGAAAATGAGTTGGCAAAGGAGATTAAAAAACTCGAAGAAAAAAATCCATTTCCTGAAGAAATAAAAGCGGATAGATTTGCTGGTTCTAAAGTGGAGGCTGGGAATGTTGAACAAGCTCCTTTGCTTTGCGGACTCTGTGGCGGAGGAATATTCGACATTAAGAGTTGTAAAGAAATAATAGAAGAGATTATGGAAGATTCTCAAAAAATTATCAAAGAAACAGCCCAAAATTTATGAATATAGCTTTTTCTTGGTTTTGTAAAATATTTATAAAACCGATTGTAAATTTTCTTTTTATTAAAGAAATTCGAGGGATAGAAAATATTCCTAAAAGAAATTTTATTTTAGCTTCAAATCACCAGAGCTATCTCGATATACTAATAGACGGTTATCTTTGTGTACCCAGAAAATTTCATTTTATTGGTCATATCGAAGGTTTTAAAACTTCTATTAAATGGTTTATTACTGCTGTCTATTTTCTTTCTGGAGTTATTCCTTTAGACAGAAAAAATGACCAATCTAAAAAAATGGTAGTAGAAAAGGCAATTGAGATTTTAAAAAAGAGAGATATTCTAATTATTTATCCCGAAGGAAGAAGATCTATCAATGGAGAAATTCAAAAAGGAAAATTTGGTATAGCTAAGATTTTTTTGAAAACTGGAGTTCCTATTTTGCCAGTTGGAATTAAGGGGGCCTTTGAACTTTTACCTCCTAAGGGAAAATTAAATATTAAAAAGATTATTAAAATCAATATTGGTCAACCTTTATTTTTTGAAAGAGAATTAGCTGAAACTAAAAACTTAAACGAAAAAACCAAAGAGTATAAAGAAATTCTTCAAGAAATTACTAAAAAAGTAATGATAGAAATCAATAATTTATGCCAAACCATATAAAAAAAATTCTAATTGCCAATAGGGGAGAAATAGCTTTAAGAATTATTAGAAGTTGTACCGAAATGGGGATTAAAACTGTTGTTCTTTGTCCTCACCCTGGCGATGAGGATAACTTTTTAGAAACCAAACTTGCTAACGAATATTATTTTTTAGAAAGAGATGGAGCTAGCGGTTATCTTGACGGGAAAAGAATTATCGAAATTGCTAAGAAAGCCAAGGTTGACGCTATTCATCCTGGTTATGGTTTTTTGGCTGAGAATTGGCAATTTGCTAAACTTTGCCAAAAAAACAAGATCAAGTTTATCGGTCCTCATTTTAAGGTTTTAAAGAGATTTGAGGATAAAATTGAAGCCAAAAAAATTGCTAGAAAATTAGGAATTCCGGTACTTCCATCGAGTAATAGTTCAATTAAAAATAAAAAGGATTTAGTAAAATGGATGCAGAAAATCACCCCTCCTTTTATTCTAAAAGCTCGGAAAGGAGGAGGTGGAATTGGTTTAAGAGTGATTAACGGAGAAATTGAATTTGAAAGTCTTTTTTCCATTTGTCTAGGATTAAAAAAACAAATAGGGCTCGCTTTTTCCGAGAATGACTTTTTCCTGGAAAAATATTTAACAGATGTAAGACATATTGAATTTCAAATTTTAGGAGATGGAAAAAAAGTTGTGCATCTCGGAGAGAGAGAGTGTACCATCCAGAGAAGAAATCAAAAATTGTTTGAAGAAGCTCCTTCAACTTTTCTTACCGAAGAAGAAAGAGAAAAAATTGGTAGGCTAGCTGTAAAGATGGGAGAAAGTTTAAGATATGAGGGAGCGGGAACTGTTGAATTTTTATTTGATAAGAACAGAAATTTTTATTTTCTCGAAGTTAATCCTCGAATTCAAGTTGAACATACGGTAACTGAAGCTGTAACTAATATTGATATAGTTGAATATCAAATTAGAATAGCTCAGGGAGAGGAAATTCCATTTACTCAAGATGGTGTTTCTATAAAAGGTTGGGCAGTGGAGGCTAGAATTAATTCCGAGTCTCCGGAAGAAAATTTCAGACCAAGCACCGGTACCATTAAAAAATATCTGTCTCCGGGAGGTCAAGGTATTTTTCTGCACAGTTTTTGCCATCATGGCCAGAAGATAGAACCATATTTTGATTCCCTTTTAGCTAAGCTTATAGCTTTGGGAAAAAATAGAGAAGAGGCAATTTCTAAACTTTCTCGGGCTTTGGATGAATATATTATTGAAGGTGTGCCTACTACAATTCCTTTTTTTAAAGTTCTTTTAAAGGATAAAAATTTTCTTAAAGGAAATTTTACTACAGATTTTATTGAAAAAAACAGAATTCTTCAGAAGATAGTTAAACCCCAAAAAATAAAAGAATTTGTGGAAACAAAACCAGAAATAGAGGAGGAGGAAATTGCTAATCTTGTTTTTGAGATTTATAAAGATTTTAAGCAGAAAGAAAAAACTGAAGAAAAAAAAGAGGAAGCTTTGTCTAATTGGGTAATGTCGGAAAGATTAAAGCTCTTTGAAGATTTATGAAGATAAGAATAAAAATTAAAGGCAAGTTTTACGACGTTGAACTTTCGGAAATTTCTGATGAAAAAATAAAAATCAGAGTTGGAGAGAAAGAATTTGTTTTTGAACTTCCTGATCCTTTATCTTTTTTAGGGTCTCAAAAATCTTTGAAAACAGAGAGCGAGCTTTTTCAGAAGAGAGATTTTCAGCAAAAAGAGATTAAGAGTCCTATTGCCGGAACGGTTTCCGAAATTTTTGTTGAAGAAGGAGAAAAAATAGAAAAAGAGCAGAAGATTGTTTTGCTTTCAGCAATGAAAATGGAAAACGAGATTATTTCAGATTTTTCAGGTAGAATAAAAGAGATTAGAATTAAAAAAGGAGAACAAGTGAAAGGAGGACAAGTTTTAGTTGTTGTTTTTTAATTATGAAGCTCAAATTTTATAAAAAAGTTTCTTCAACTAATTTTCTAGCAAAGACTGTAAAACCTAAAATTTGGACTGTTATTGTTGCCGAAACTCAAACTAAAGGTCGCGGTAAAGACAGAAGAGCTTGGTTTTCTCCAAAGGGAGGACTTTATATCACAGTGGTTTTACCAACAAAATCTCCAGACTGGCTTCCTTTCTTAAATTTAGCCGGTGGACTGGCGGTAGCCGAGTCCTTGCAAAGTTTCAAGCTTTCACCGATTCTTAAATGGCCTAACGATGTTTTGATAAGAAATAAAAAGGTTGCTGGAATTCTATCAGAAAATATTATTAGCACAAAAACAGAATTTTCCATCATCGGGATTGGTCTTAATACTAATATCAATAAATTTCCTCAGGAGCTTCGAGGAAAAGCTACTTCTCTTAAACTCGAATTTCGAGAAGTTGACAATCAAAAGCTTTTAAGTCAGATTGTCAATAAGTTAAAAAAAGTTTTAAAATTAAATAAAGAAGAAATTTTAAAAAAATGTAAACAATATGGACTTTAAAGAAGAATTTAAAAAAATAAATATTAAGGTAAAAAAAGAGATGGAAGAAGGGAGTGAACTTCAACACCAGAAAGGAAAATTCACTGCCAAAGAGAGAATTAATTTTCTGCTTGATAAGGAAAGTTTTGTCGAATTAGATCCTTTAGTTGAGAGTCGTTTTTCAGAATTCGGAATGAACCGAAAAAAAATTCCTGGAGATGGGGTAATTACCGGTTTCGGAAAAATAAATGATCGCCAGGTATGTGTTTATTCTCAAGATTTTACCAAGATTGGTGGATCCTTGGGAGAAATGCATGCTAAGAAGATTGTTAAAGTTATTGAATTGGCTTTAAAAACAGGGAGTCCAATTGTTGGGATAATCGATTCTGGCGGAGCAAGGATCCAAGAGGGAATAGCTTCTCTTGATGGTTATGGAGAAATTTTTCAAAAGATGATCAAAGCCTCCGGAGTTGTTCCTCAAATTACGGTAATTGTAGGTCCGTCTGCCGGCGGAGCTTGTTATTCACCTGGACTTTCTGATTTTGTTTTTATGGTTCAGAAGATTGGACAGATGTATATCACTGGTCCCGAAGTAATTAAATCGGTTACCGGTGAGGAATTTTCCTTTGAAGAGTTAGGAGGAGCAGAAGTACATAATCAAAAAAGTGGTTGTGCACATTTTATGCTGGCAACGGAAGAAGATTGTTTTTCTAAAGTTCGGACACTTCTTACTTATCTTCCCCAGAACAACCTTGAGGATCCTCCGCGGTGGAGAGGTTTTTTCAGCGACTTCTTTGCCGGTGAAAGCACGGAACTTTTAAATATTATTCCCGAAGAGGAACAGAAAACTTATGATATGAAAGCTGTTATTAAAGAAGTTTTTGACAGAAAGTCTTTTTTAGAAATTCAAGAGCATTTTGCTCGAAATGTAATTGTGGGATTGGGTTTGCTTTCGGGCCGGGTTATTGGAGTAGTTGCCAATCAGCCCAAGGTTTTAGCCGGAGTTCTTGATGTTGACTCTTCAGATAAAATTGCCCGCTTTGTCCGTTTTTGTGACAGCTTTAATATTCCTTTAGTTACTTTTGTGGATGTTCCTGGTTATCTTCCAGGTAAGGAACAGGAGCATAATGGAATAATTCGCCATGGGGCAAAAATTCTTTATGCTTTTTCTGAAGCAACAGTTCCCAAGATTAGTTTGATTTTAAGAAAAGCTTTTGGCGGAGCTTACATTGCTCTGGCCTCCCGTTCTTTGGGATATGATAGAGTAATTGCTTGGCCTTCTGCTCAGATTGGTGTTATGGGAGCGGAAGGAGCGGTAAAAATTATTTATAAAAAAGAAATTGCTGCGGCCAAAGACCCGGAGAAAAAAGAAAAACAAAAACTCCAAGAATATAAAAGTATTTTATCCTGTTTGGAAGCAGCAAAGTTCGGTCAGGTTGATATAATTATTGATCCAAAAAATACCAGAAAAGTTCTGATTGAAGCTTTTCGTTCGCTTAAAGATAAAAAAGAGCCGAGAGTTGCCAGAAAACATGGGAATATACCTTTGTAGATTATTATTGCTTCTTATCTATTTCAGATCTTTTTTCTTGATTTATGGATTAAATTTAGTAAGATAATAAAGAAAGTTTGAATTAGGGCCTGTAGTTTAATGGTAGAACTCTACATTTGCAATGTAGTGACGGCAGTCCGATTCTGCCCAGGTCCACATCAAAAGTTATCTACATAGATAATTTTTTTGTCTTTTAGTCAAAGAAGACTTCGTTTTCTTTTCCACCTTCACCTCTGTAGAGGTTTGATGTATAATAAACTAATCTTAAAAAGGTCGAGCGAAAATTAATAATTAATATTTAAAATTATGATTACAGATTGGGGCGTAGTAACTCTTCAAGCTTTACAAGGAGCCTGGCAAGGTTTTCTAGGTTTTATTCCGGCTTTAATAGGAGCTATTATTATTTTTGTTATCGGTTGGTTTATATCTTTGGGTGTCGGAAAATTAATAGCAGAAATTTTAAACCGAATAAAATTTAACAAACTTTTTGAGAAAACTGGATGGCAAGGAGCCTTAGAAAAAGCTGAATTAAAAGTTAATCCTTCAGATTTTATCGGAGCTATTTGTAAATGGATTTTAGTTATTGTCTTCTTGTTAGCATCAGTAGAAATTTTAGGATTTGTTCAGTTTGCTAGTTTTTTAAGAAGTGTGATTAGCTGGCTTCCTAATTTAATAATAGCAGCAGCTATTTTTGTGGTAGCGATAATCTTAGCTGATATTTTAGAAAAGGTTGTTAAAGCAGCGGTTAAAAAGATTGAAATAAAATATACTGAATTTTTAGGAATGGCTGTTCGTTGGGCAATTTATATTTTTGCCGGCTTAGCTATTTTGCTTCAGTTAGGAGTTACTCCAACTATTATTAATACTTTGGTTATTGGTTTTGTTGCCATGATTACCCTGGCCTTGGGCTTATCCTTTGGCTTAGGAGGAAAAGAAGCAGCAGCTAAAATAATTGAAGAAGTAAGAGAAAAGATTTCCAAAGAGTAGCTTTAAGAGTTGCCTTAGGTTAAAAACTTGACAAACTTTTTTAGTTTGTTAAATTAGATTTAGTTATGGATGATAAGAAAATCGTTTTAAATAAAGAAAGCGGTTAAAAATTCTGAGATTTTTTATATTTCAGAAACCCGCTTCTTAAAAGCGGTTTTTGATTGGAAACAGATATTGGAACGAACTTTGACAATTGAGCCCCGCCGCAGCGGGGCGTACTCGAAGAGATAAATCTCTTCTTGTATAAAATCGTGGTTATTAATTGCTAGCCAAGTAGGTAAATTATAAGGGCAAATGGTGGATGCCTCGGGAGATTGAGGCGATGAAGGACGTGGCGTGGCTGCGATAAGCCTCGGGTAGGTGTCTAGCAACCTTTGATCCGGGGATTTCCGAATGGGGAAACCTAATTTTGTGATGAGCAAAATTACTAAGCACATATGTGCTTGGAGTAAACCCGCTGAAGTAAAACATTTCAGTAAGCGGAGGAAAAGAAAAAAATGCGTTATTTATAATGCACATTCTCTTAGTAGCGGCGAGTGAAAAGGGAAGAGCCTAAACCGAGCATATAATTTTATATATTCGGTGTTGTAAGGGAGTATTGTCAGGAGTATTTGTTCTTAAGACAAATGTTTCTGAGGGAGAGCACTTAGGTAAAGCTTCGTTAGTTGAACGACCCTGGAAAGGGCGACCAAAGACGGTAAAAGTCCGGTAAACGAAAACGGTTTTACGCTCCTTAATATTTTTCTTGAGTACCACGGGGCGATAACCCTGTGGGAAGCAGGCCCAACTATAGGGCCAAGGCTAAATACTCAATCTCACCAATAGTGAACGAGTACCGTGAGGGAAAGGTGAAAAGTAGGGAGGTGATCCCGGTGAAATAGAACCTGAAACCATTTTGCCTACAAGGAGTCGGAGCTGAGTACATAACTTGTTATGTATTTCGGTGACGGCGTGCTTTTTGTAGAACGAGCCAACGAGTTCCCTTCACCACTTACATCTAAATGCTTTTGGCATGAAGGTAAAGTGAAAGCGAGCGTTAACAGCGCGTCCAAATAGTGGTGGGGGAAGACCCGAAGCCAAGCGAGCTTGCCATGACCAGGGTGAGTTCTGTCGAAAGACAGAAGGAGGCCCGAACCCGTAGACCGTGCAATATCTTGGGATGAGTTGTGGTAAGAAGTGAAAAGCTAATCGAGCTTGGTAATAGCTGGTTCTCCCCGAAATAGCTTTAGGGCTAGCGTCGTCGCTTAAATACCGGGGGTAGAGCACTGGATGGAATTACGTGGGTTTTACCTAGTCTTTCCAACCAAACTCCGAATACCGGTATTGTTTTACGGCGGCAGTCAGAATGTGGGGGCTAAGCTCCATATTCAAAAGGGAAACAGCCCAGACCTTCATCTAAGGTCCCTAAACTAAACTAAGTGTTTCAAAGGAGGTGGAATTCCATTGATAGTTAGGAGGTTAGCTCAGAAGCAGCTATCCTTTAAAAAGTGCGTAACAGCTTACTAACTAAGGAGTTCTGCGCCGAAAATTGCCGGGACTAAGTTTAGTACCGAAGATAAGATTCTTTATCAATTCGTTGATAAAGAAGGTAGGGGAGCGTCTCTATCGCATTGAAGCCAAATAGTGATGTTTGGTGGAGCGTTAGGGAGTGAGAATGTTGGTATGAGTAACCACAATACAGGTGAGATTCCTGTACACCGAAAGCCTAAGGTTTCCTTGGCAATGACGATCAGCTAAGGGTTAGGCGGTCCTTAGGGATAACCGAAAGGTGTACCTGATGGACAGCCGGTTAATATTCCGGCCCATCTGTTAAATAAAATCAGGAGGACGAAGAGCAGTACTCTGGGCGAATTATTGGATTTTTGTTGATTGCGTGAGGATTTTCCGCAAGGATTATCCAAGCGTTGTCAAAATTTCCTTCTACGGAAGGAGAAATTCAGACGAGCGCTCTTCCCGGAAAAGTCCTGACTATACTATTTAATAGATTCCGTACCGCAAACCGACACAGGTAGGCAGGTGTAAGAGCACCAAGGTGAACGAGTGAAAGCTCCTGAAGGAACTAAGCAAAAAAGCGGGTGTAAGTTCGCAATATGCCCTGCCGCGTTTTTACGCGGCCACAGCTAAAGAACCCCTAGCGACTGTTTATCAAAAACACAGGTCCCTGCTTAACTCGTAAGAGGATGTATAGGGGCTGAGACCTGACCAGTGCTGGAACGTTAATCCTGCCGGTTCTATCTTTACGGTAGAGCTGAGTGGGTGAAGCGCCAGTGAACGTCCGCGGTAACTATAACCGTGTTAAAGTAGCGTAACCCCTTGCCGTGTAAGTTACGGCCCGCATGAAAGGTTCAACGACTGGGGGACTGTCTCCAGGAGCAGCTCGGTGAAAATGCAATACCGGTAAAGATGCCGGTTACCTGCAGCTAGACGGAAAGACCCCGGGAGCTTTACTGTATTCAGGTATTGAGTTTTGGTTTTGGATGCGTAGCGTAGAGGGTAGACTTTGAAATCCTGTTCTCGGATGGGATGGAGTCGCCAATGAAACACCCTTCTTTCAAGGCTTAGATTCTAATTCTGTTTTAAACAGAAAACAGTGCCTGATGGTCAGTTTAAGTGGGGCACTTGCCTCCTAAAAGGTAATGGAGGCGTTTGAAGGTCGGCTAGGCACGGACGGAAATCGTGCCGTTAGGGCAAAGCTATAAGCCGGCTTTACTGCAAGACGGATGTGTCGCGCAGTTGGGAAACCAGAACTTAGTGAACCGACCATGGTTCGTAGAATCGTGGGAGATTATCAGATAAAAGTTACCCCGGGGATAACAGGCTAGTCGGGCCCGCGAGTCCACATCAACGGCCCGGTTCGGCACCTCGATGTCGGCTCATCTTATCCTGGAGGTGGAGAAGCTTCCAAGGGTTTGGCTGTTCGCCAATTAAAAAGATACGTGAGCTGGGTTCAGACCGTCGTGAGACAGGTCGGTCCCTATCTACTGCAGGCGTTTTGAATCTTGAGGAGGGTTCTCACTAGTACGAGAGGACCGTGAGGAACTGACCTCTGGTGTACCAGCTGTCTTGCCAAAGGCAGCGCTGGGTAGCTATGTCGGGAACTGATAAGTGCTGAAAGCATCTAAGCACGAAGCAGGCTCCAAGATTAGGATTCTTTGAGGCAGGTTGGAGACTACAACCTTGATAGGACGCAGGTGTAAGCTCAGTAATGAGTTGAGCCGAGCGTTACTAATCAGCCGATATTTTACTTGGCTAGCAATTAATGATCATTTTGAAGGGCGTTTTGGTGGCGGTTATGCTGGAGTTGTTCCACCTGTTCCCATTCCGAACACAGAAGTGAAATACACCAAGGCCGATGATAGTGCTTTGCGCAAAAGTAGGTAGCCGCCACCAAAGCGCCTTTTTTAATTGATAAAATTCAGATAGAATGTATTAATGAGAGTTAACCAAAGAATTAAAAGCGCAGCGATTATAGTTTTGTTTTTTGCTTTTTTATTTTTTCTTAATCTTTCTTCAATACCCAAGGGAATTAAAAGTTTCTTTTATTCCCTGTCTGAGCCAGCTCAGAATTTTCTTTGGGGAAGCGGCAGCGTAACTTCCAATTTTTTGGAAACAATCTTTGAATCTCAGTCAATCAGAAAAGAAAACGAACAGTTAAAAATAATGGTTCTGGAGCTGTTGGCTGAGAATTTGAAACTCAGAGACGAAGAAGAAGAAAACATGGTTTTGAGAGAAGCGCTTAATCTGGGGATAGATAAAGACTTTAATATTGCAATTTCTAAAGTTATTGGAAAAGACCTTTCTCAGGATTCAATTGTTATAGATAAGGGTTCTAATGACGGCATAACCAAGGATTTAGTGGTGATGACAGAACAAAAGGTTCTGGTGGGAAGGGTTTCTGAAGTTTATGATAATTTTTCAAGAGTCATTCTTCTTTCTAATAAGGAAAGCTTCTTTGATGCTCAGGTTGAAAACATTGACGGTCTGATGCGCGGTCACGGTAACTTGAAAGCTTTTTTGGAACTCATTCCAAAAGAAAAAGAAGTGGTTGAAGGAGACATCGTTACCACCAGCTATTTAAGCGGAAAATATCCCTCTGGTTTATTAATAGGTCAGGTTAAATCAATTGAAAAACAGGATCCAGAATTGTTCCAGACGGCGGAAATAGATCTATTTTTCGACATCGGAAAAACAAAAACATTGTTTATCGTTACTAATTTTTAAATGAAGAAATATCTTTTTTTTATCATCTTTTTCTATTTCTTGGCTTTGCTGGAAAGCAGTTTTTTCATTCATTTCAAGGTTTTTTCTTTTTTGCCCAGCCTGATTCTTATTTCTCAAATCCTGATTACTCTTTTTGAAGATCCCAATAAAAATCTGGCCATGTTTTCTGCGTTCTGGGCCGGTTTTTTCTGGGATATTTTTTCAGGCAGGAGGTTGGGAGTTGGGATTGTTTCAATGTTTGCTCTCTCTTTTTTTCTTAAATTGATTCTTAGAAAATATGTTCGAATTCCAGCCCTTAAAAGGTTTTAAAAGAAAAAACTTCCAAAAATTACCGTCTCTTGAGCCTCAAGAGATTCTTTTGGATAAATTGGCCAAAAGAAAAGCCATGGAATTGGGCATTTCTGAAAGAAGATTTGAAATTCCTCTTTCGGGGAAAGTTTTACAGTTAACGTACATTATTTTTTTGGTTTTGGCGGTGATTGTATTTCAGAGAACTATTCAGCTTCAGGTTATTCAGGGAAAAGAATTTTCTGAATTGGCGGAAAAAAACAAGTTTATCATATATCAAATTAAGGCTGTCAGGGGAGTGATATATGATCAAGAAATGGAACAGCTGGTTTTTAATCAGCCAAGCTTTGATTTGTATTGCTATCCTCAAAGATTGCCAGAGGAACCAGAAAAATCCAGCGTTTTGAACAAGGCGGCTTTGATACTGGAAATTAATATGGAAAATCTGAAAGAAATTATTGATAGCAGCAAGAAGAATCAAGTGCTCGTTGCAGAAAATCTTTCTCATCAAAAACTGATTACCTGGGAAAGCCAAATTAGCGATTTGCCTGGTTTTGAGATTGAAAAAAATTCAGTCAGAGAATACAAAGACGGAGAGACATTTGCTCATTTACTGGGTTATATGGGAAAGATAAATACTCCGGAGTTTCAGGAAGAGCCTGGCCTTTACTCTGTCAATGATTACGTAGGTAGGGAGGGCTTGGAATATTTCTATGAAGATGTTTTGCGCAAGAATCCAGGTAAATTACAGGTTGAAAGAGACGCTCTGGGAAATATTATTTCTAAAGAAACAATTCAGGTTCCCGAATCGGGTGACAGCTTGGTTTTGAATATAAACGCTGGTCTGCAGAGAAAAATAGAAAGTGAGTTGAAAAATCAATTAAGGGAAGTTGGGGCTGGTCAAGCGATTGGCATAGCCATGAATCCAAATAACGGAGCAGTGTTGGCCCTGGTTTCTCTACCTTCTTTTGATAACAACCTGTTTTCTTATGGAGATAAAGAGTCAATAGGACAATTGCTGATTGATAAAAACGACCCCCTGTTTAACAGGGCAATATCAGGAATGGGTTATCCGACAGGGTCTGTTATAAAGCCCTTGATTGCCATTGCGGGTTTGGAAGAAGGAATAATAAATCCAGATCAGACCATTAATTGCCAGGGGGAAATTTCAGTTGATAATATTTATTATGATCCTGACAATCCTGAATCAGGACCAGAACAGTATGTTTATCATGATCTTCATGCCCATGGAATTACTGATTTAAAGAAGGCCATTGCTCAGTCATGCAATGTTTACTTTTATCGGCTGGGGGGCGGCTATAAAGAGCAAGAGGGGCTGGGGGCTTTGAAAATAGAAGAATATCTGGAAAAGTTTGGCTGGGGCGAACCAACTAACATTGATTTAGCTGGAGAGGGGATGGGTACCCTTCCGGAAATAGATAAAGACTGGACTTTGGGAAATACTTATCATTTGTCTATTGGCCAGGGAGCTTTTGCGGTTACTCCCTTGCAGATTGCCAATGCTTTTGCCGCGATAGCCAATGGCGGCACTCTTTATCAGCCCCAAGTGGTAAAAGAAGTCATTTCTTCAGAAGGAACAAAAGAGATTGAATCTCAGATTATCCGTCAATCTTTTGTTAATTCTAATAATCTGGAAGTAGTAAAAGAAGGAATGCGTCAAACCGTTACCGATGGTTCGGCCAAGGGATGGTTAGATACCTTGCCGGTAGAAGTTGCTGCCAAGACCGGAACCTCTCAAACTTCTGAAGAAAATTATTATCATAACTGGGTGGTTGTTTTCGGACCATATGAAAAAGCCGAGATTGTTCTGGTGATAGGCATTTTTAACGTAGAAAACATCAGGGCGGCTGCCTTACCCGTTGCCAGAAATGTTTTGAACTGGTATTTTAATCAATAATTTTATGGAAGAAAAGAAATACTTAACCCAAGAGGGTTTGGATAAATTAAAAGAAGAATTATTCTATCTGAAAAATACCAAAAGAAAGGAAATAGCTCAAAAGCTGAAAAAAGCCATTTCTTTCGGTGATTTATCAGAGAATGCCGCTTACAGCGAGGCTAAAGACGACCAAGCTTTTTTAGAGGGCAGGATTTTGGAATTGAAAAACATAATTGCTTCAGCTCGTCTCATTAATAATGAAAAATCAGAGAAGGTTAGAATTGGCTCCAGAGTAACGATTAAGTTGTCTAATGAAGAAAAAGAGCTTGAATTCTTGGTGGTAGATGAATCAGAGGCTGAACCATCTAAGATGAAAATTTCTTTTAAATCTCCCTTAGGCGCTGCTTTG
>CAYUYO010000009.1:0-1177 GCA_964449385.1 uncultured Candidatus Saccharibacteria bacterium | reverse complement strand
AAAAAGCTTGTTTTGAGTGGTAGAATAATGTCTTTAAGAGAGCACGGCGGAGCCACTTTTTTAGATATTCAAGAAAAAACAGGTAAAATCCAGGCTTTTTTGCATAAAGATAGGCTGGGAGAAAATGATTACGCATTTTTTTTAGAAAATCTTGACGTTGGCGACATTGTTGAAATAGGGGGTATTCTGTTTAAAACGAAGAGGGGAGAGAAGACCATAGAGGTATTAAAACTGAGGTTTTTAGCTAAAAGCCTTTTGCCTCTGCCTGAAAAGTGGCACGGCCTTCAAGATTATGAAGAAAGATACAGAAAAAGATACTTAGATTTATTATTTGACCAGGATTTAAAGGAACTTTTCATTAAAAAAGCAAAGTTTTGGAAAGTGGTTAGGGAGTTTATGGAGAAAAATGGATTTTTTGAGGTAGAAACTCCGACCCTGGAAATAACAACTGGTGGGGCAGAAGCTAATCCCTTCAAAACTCATCATGATGATTTTGACATTGATGTTTATTTAAGAATCTCGGTTGGAGAACTCTGGCAAAAAAGATTGATGGCTGCTGGTTTCGAAAAAACCTTTGAGATAGGAAGGGTTTACAGAAACGAGGGAAGCAGTCCTGATCATTTGCAGGAGTTTACCAACATGGAGTTTTACTGGGCTTACGCCGACTACGAAGACGGTATGAAATTAACTCAGCAGCTGTTTAAGGAGATTGCTCGCAAGGTCTTTGGAAAACTGAAGTTTAAATCCAGAGGCTTTGAGTACGATTTGTCCAAAAACTGGAAAAAGATTGGTTACCGGGAAGAAGTTTTGTCGCAGACAGGCATTGACGTTTTGGAGTCTTCTGAAAAAGAAATCAAGAATAAATTAAAAGAATTGGGTGTAAAATATGAAGGCGAAAGCAGGTCAAGATTGGTTGATTCGCTTTGGAAGTATTGCCGAAAAAATATTACTGGTCCTGTTTTCTTGATAAACCATCCCAAGTTCGTTTCTCCTCTGGCTAAAGAAAGGGAAGACAATCCTGGGCTGACAGAAAGATTCCAGGTCATAATTGCCGGCACAGAAATGTGTAATGGTTATTCTGAACTGAACAATCCGGTTGAGCAAGCAAAAAGATTTGAAATCCAGCAAAAACTTTTAGAGGCAGGAGAAAAAGAAGCCATGATGCCTGATTGGGAAT
>CAYUYO010000008.1:0-22873 GCA_964449385.1 uncultured Candidatus Saccharibacteria bacterium | reverse complement strand
TGGTAGAATAAAAAAATGAATAATAAACCAATACAATTGTCACCGAACTCTTTGAATTTATACCTTGAATGTCCGTGTTGTTTTTGGCTGGATAAAAAACAAGGGATTAAAAGGCCTCCGCCTTATCCTTACGCTCTTAATATGGCCGTGGATTTTCTTTTAAAACAAGAATTTGATAGATATAGAGCAAAAGGAGAATCTCACCCTTTATTGGTGGCAAACAATATTCCGGCCAAGCTTTTTCCGAACCAAGAACTGCTGAATGAATGGAGGAACAATTTTAAAGGTATAAGGTATTATGACAAAGAATTAGATGCCACTCTCTTTGGAGCGGTTGACGATATTTTAGAATTTTCAGACGGTAAATTAGCTCCTCTTGATTACAAATCTACGGGCAGTAAAGTGGCTAATGTATATGACCGTTTTCAGATGCAAATGGATATTTATACTTTTCTTTTGGAAAAGAACGGATATGAAACTGTTGGAAAAGGCTGTTTAGCTTTTTATATTGTTGATAGAGAAAACGGGTTTAATGACAAATTGCCTTTTAGAAAAGAAATTCATATGATAGATACCGATTTTTCATATGTACAAGGAATTTTTACAGAAGCAGTTGAACTTTTAAGAAAGAATACGCCGCCTTCACACAGCTCGGATTGTAAATTTGGCCAGTGGCTTGACGAAGTAGCTTATTTTTAAATCAGGTCGAAATTAAAAAATTAATTAAAAGACAAATTTATGGCAATTATTAAGAAAAAATGTTGGCCGGAATGGTTTGAAAAATTTTGTTCCGGTGAAAGAACTTTTGAATTGCGACTTGCTGATTTTGATTTGAAGACCAATGATATTTTAATTTTGGAAGAATATAATTCAGAAACAAAACAATATACCGGCCGACAGGCATCTTTTAAATGTAAAAAAGTTGAACATTCGGCACAGGATCCATTACGATTTTATAAAGTGGAAGATGTTAAAGAACACGGTTTTTGGATTATTGAATTGGAAAAAGAAAATAATTAAAATTTAGGTCGAAGTTGAAAAATTGTCGAGAAGGCGTTTTTTTTTGATATCTTTAATTAAAATTGATATAATAATGTCCTATGAGTAAAGTTTATTTTTTAAAAGTTAAAGAAAAATCTCCCCAAATTTTAACTAAAGCTGGTGAAAAAATTTTAAAAACTTTCACTGATTTTTTTAATTCGAAAGATAAATTAGCTATAAAACTTCATTTTGGAGAAAGGGAAAGCAAAACTTATCTAAATCCGGTTTTAGTAGAAGCAATTTATAATGGCTTAAAGGAGAAAGTAAAAGAAGTAGTTTTAACTGATTCTACTGTTTTATATAAAAGCGATCGTTCTTTTGCTTCTTCTCATAAAAAGTTAGCAATAGATCATGGATTCGGATTTGCTCCCATTTTAATTGCTGATGGGGAAAAAGGAAACGAAGATATAAAAATTGAAATTAACAAAAAGCACTTCAAAGAAGTAAAAATTGGGGCAGGGATAAAAGATTTCAATTCTATTTTAACTATTACTCATTTCACCGGGCATATAATGACCGGTTTTGGAGGTGCTTTAAAAAATGTAGGAATGGGTTTTGGAAGCAAAGGGGGGAAATTGGAAATGCATCAACATTTTAACTTGAAAGTTAATACTGAAATATGTCAGGGATGTGGAAATTGCCAAAAAGAATGTCCAGTAGATGCTATATCAATAAAAGATGGAAAAGCTCAAATTAATCACCAAAAGTGTATTGGTTGCGGATTATGTGTTTCAATTTGTCCTTATGGTGCAGTGGAACGTCCCATGAAGAATTTTTCGAGTCGGGATTTACAAGAAAGAATAGTTGAATATACTTTTGGAGTTTTAAAAAACAGAAAGAACTTTTTTATAAATGTTTTATTGGATATAACTCCTATGTGCGACTGCTGTAAAGGAATACAGGAGCCAATGATTCCTGATATTGGTATTTTGGCATCTGAAGATATTGTGGCTGTTGAACAGGCAAGTTTGGACTTAATAGGAAAAGAGAAGTTTCAAAAACCTGAAATAGATTCAACCGTTCAAATAGATTATGCTCAAAAACTTGGTTTGGGAGAAAAAAAATATAAATTGGTTGAAATAGAATAGAAAATTTTTAAATTGATAAACTTTTATTTAAAAAAATCGATAATTAATTAAGAAATAAAATTATGGATATAAAAGAAGTTATTCAAAAAAGATATAGCTGTCGGAACTATAAAGACACTTTAGTTTCAGACGAGAAATTAAAAAGTATTCTTGAGGCAGCTCGGCTTGCTCCTTCAGCTTCAAATCGTCAGCAATATAAATTCATTGTTATTAAAGATAAAGAAAAAAGAGAAAAATTAGCTGAAATATCTGGTCAGAGTTTTATTGCTGAAGCGCCAATTATTATTGCCGGTATTTCTTTAGAACCGGAAAGAGTAATGAGTTGCGAAGTTCCAACTTACGCAGTTGATTTAGCGATTGCAATGGAACATATAGCTCTTCAAGCTTGCGCTGAGGGCCTGGGAAGCTGTTGGATTGGATCATTTCCTCAAGAAGAGACAAAGAATATTCTTGAAGTTCCGGAAGAATATAAAATAGTTGCTTTGATGCCTATTGGCTATTCTGCAGATTCTAAAGAGTTAAAAGAGAAAAAGGATTTAGAGGAGCTTATCTATTATGAAAAGTTTGAAATTTGATATTAATTTATAAACCAATAGCAATATATCTATAAATACACCAAAAATGAGAAAATGTTCCCAATAATACGAATATATGAAATAATTCATGGAAACCAAACCCTTTAAAAAGGTTTGGTTTTTTAATTGCATATATTACAGCTCCGGTGATATAGAAAATACCACCTATTAATAACCAAAGAATTATTTCAGGGAACATTCTTATTGAATATAATAATGTTAGAGAAATTAATCCCATAAAAATATACAAAAACGTAGATACTTTTCTTGAAACATATTTCCAGAATAAATTTGAAAATGTAGCAAATATACCAAGAATTGCTAAAATCCATACAAGGATTAAAATTATCCTTCCCAATACTCCTTTTACTATAAGGAGACAAAAGGGAACATATGTTCCGGCAATAAGTAAATAAATAGTTGCATGGTCTATTTTTCTTAAATAAGAAATTTTTTCAGTAGCTTTTCCAAATAAATGATAAACAGTGCTTGATGAATAAAGAATAAAAATTGTTATACCAAAAACTAAAAACGAGATTGTTTCAATTGAATTTTGTGAATTAATTAATAATAAGATTGTTCCTAAAACAGCTAAACACATCCCAATTAAATGGGAAAATCCGCTGACAGGATCTTTAATTTTTTTCATAATAATATAATAACATACTTGGGCAGTTTTTATTTATCGCCAAGAGAGCGGTTTTTTGATAAAATAAAATATATGTATTATAGAGGTTCGATCAATGATCCAAAATTTAAGAAAACTAGAGGCTATCTATGCGGTTCTTTTGAAAATGCACCGATATTTTCAGAAAGGATAGAGGTTGCGCATATGGATTACGACGAATTGAAAAAACATATTAATAAAAGACATCATCATGATTTAATGGACGAATTCGTTATAGTAATTAAAGGTTATATGGAGCAAAAAGTAGATAATGATTTGTTGAAATTGAAAGAAGGTGACTTTCTTTTTGTAAAAGCAAAGTCAATTACAGATATAAAGAGGGTAGACAATAATACTAATATAATCGTTATAAAAAGTCCCTCTCTGCCCAAAGACAAGATAAGAGATTGATAAGACAGGTTTGAACGTTGTCTGTCTTACTGAATTGAGAATTTCGCCTATTCTTTTGGGCGGGTTTTTGATAGAATAGAAATATCAAGGTCAAATATAAATAATATAAAATTTATGGATAATAAAACTTTAAAAAGTTTAAGAGAAGATTTGATAGGTGAACTGGGAGCTATTAACCAATATCAGGAGCATATAGATGAAACTGACAACGAAGAAGTCAAAAAGGTTTTAGGTCACATTAGAGATGATGAAAAAGAACATTTTGCTGAGCTGATTAAAATTATCAGAAAATTAGATGAAACCCAGGAAGAGAAATTTCAAAAAGAAGAACTTTAGTTTATAATAAAGGTCTAAAAAATTAAAATATAAATATGGCAGAACAACAACAAATTAAAATTAAAGCAAAAGATGAAGAACTAAAAGGAACTTATTCCAATTTGATGCAGATTTTACACACCAAAGAGGAGTTTGTTTTAGATTTCTTTTTGGTTTCACCGCCAGAAGGAATTTTAGTTTCCCGGGTGATTATGAGTCCCGGACATACAAAAAGAATGATAAAAGCTTTAGGAGAGAATCTTGCCAAGTACGAGGAAAAATTCGGCAAGGTTGAAGAAGCCAAATCTTCGGAAGATGCTTTGGGTTTTCAAGTTGAAAAAAATTAATAAAAAACTTATACTTTAATAATGTCTAAGAAATCTAAAAAAACAACTCAGAAATCTTTACCTAAAACCGAAGTTATCCCGGCTAGAAAAACCAAGATTAAAGTGATTGGAATTGGTGGGGGAGCAAGTAATATTGTTTCGGAAATTGCTTCAAAAATAAAGAAAGCAACGTTTGTTGTGGCTAATACCGACAGTCAAGCTTTAAGAGTAGCTAATAGAAAAGCCCAGCGCTTTCAATTTGGTCAAAACATAACTCGAGGATTGGGAACGGGTATGGTAGTTGAAAAGGGAGAATTGGCTGCTCAACAAGATAGGGAAAAAATCAAAAAAATTTTAGAAGGACAAGATCTTTCTATTATAATAGCTTGTTTAGGAGGAGGAACGTCTTCAGGAGCAGCTCCAATTTTTTCTCAAATTTCTAAAAACTTAGGCAATATTACTTTGGGTATTTTTACTTTGCCTTTTAGCTTTGAAGGGGAAAAGAAAATGGAGATTGCCAAAATTGCTTTGCAAAAACTGAAGCCGAAACTAAACAGTCTGATTATTATTCCGAATGAAAGAGTTTTCCAAATTATTGACAAAAAAACTCCTCTAAAAACAGCTCTTTCAATAATAAATAAGAATTTAGCCGAAGGCTTACAAGGATTAATTGAAACCATTTATCAACCGGGTTTGATTAATATTGATTTTGCTGATTTAAAAACGGTTTTAGATGGCCAAGGAAGATTATCATATTTAAATAGTATTAAGGTTCTAAAAAAAGACGAAGGAGTTTCAGAACTAATTGAAAAAGTTCTTCATAATCCTCTTTATCCTTATACTATCCGGGGGGCTAAAGGAGTTCTCTTAAATATTTCCGGAGAGAAAGATTTGGAATTATCAGAAGTTAATCAGATTTCAAAAACTATTTCTGAATTGGTGAATAAAGAAGCAAAAATTATTTTTGGAATTTCTCAAAATAGAAAATATTCTAATAATATTCAAATTAGTTTATTGGCTACCGGTTGCGGTTTAAAAATTTTTTCTAAAGAAACTAAAAAGAAACAAAAAAAACAAAAGAAGCAAAAAAAGGTAATTGAAAAAAATATTCCGGCTAAGCCGTCAATTCCTAAATCCGAGAATAGAATTGTTAAGAAAAAGAAAAAAAGAAAACCAATAGAAAAACCAGTAGAGAAAATTAAAAAACCGATGAAAAAGCCAATGAAAAAAAATTCTAAAGAACAAATAAAGAAAATTCCAGTTTCTAATATAAAAACAGAAGAAAACAAAGAAGATACTTTAAATCTAAATCAAGTAAAAGTACCAAAGAGAAAGAATGCTCTTGAGATAGCTGCAGAAGCTAAGGCTGCTGAGGAAGAAATGCTGGAAAAAGAAAAAATTTGGGAAAGTCCGGCTTTTCTTCGCAGACAGGTTAAAAAAGATGAATAAAATTTATGACCTTGTAATTGTTGGTGGGGGGCCTGCTGGAGTTACAGCTGGGATTTATGCTGCACGTCAAAAATTAAATACGCTTTTAATTACCAAAAATTTTGGAGGACAGGTAGTTGGAAAAACAATAGCTATTGAAAATTATCCTGGTTTTAAAAAAATTTCCGGCCAGAAATTAATTCAAAAATTTGAAAGACATTTAAAAAAGCAAGAAATTGATATTAAGAATGATTCGGTTGCTAAAATAAAAAAGAATAACGAAATTTTTTTTATTTCAACTAAAAACAAAAATAAATTTCAAGCCAAAGCGGTAATTTTAGCCTCCGGAGCTGATCCAAGACCATTGGAAATTCCGGGAGAAAAAAAATTTATTGGACGAGGAGTAAGTTATTGCGCTATTTGCGACGGCCCTTTATTTTTAAATAAAATCGTAGCTGTAGTTGGCGGAGGAAATACCGGGTTTGAAGCAGCAATATTTTTAAGTAAATTTGCTAAAAAAATTTATATTTTAGAATATGGTCAAAAAATAGCAGCGGATGAAACTAATCAAGAGAAAGTTAAAAGAATTGAAAAAATTGAAGTAATTACCTCCGCTATTCTTAAAAAAATCAAAGGTAATCAATTTGTAAATTCAATAATTTGTCAAAATCAAAAAATTAAAAAAAATATAAATCTTTCTGTAGACGGAATTTTTGTCGAAATTGGCTTTCAGCCAGCAACTTCTTTTGTTAAAGATTTTGTTGATTTTAATCAAAAAGATGAAATTAAAATTAATCCTTGGACTTGTCAGACCAAAACCACAGGTTTATTTGCTGCCGGCGATGTTAGCGAAGTAAGAAACAAACAGATTGTAATTGCTGCAGGAGAAGGAGCAAAAGCCGCTATTTCCGTTTTTAATTATCTTCAAAAAAATAATTTATGATTTTTTCTTCAACCATTTTAGCTTATCTAATTTTATTTTTTGCTTTAGGATTCTTGTCTTATCGTTTTTTCTTATATTGGAGAGAAGCAAAAAATATTACTTCTAAAATTTTCTTCTTTTTTATTGTTTCTTTCTCTATGTTTGCTTTAATTAGGGTAGTTAGTGCTATTTTATTCTTTCTTAATTATAGTCAGGCTTTATATTATTCGCTGATTTTAATTACCTTTATTGAAAGTTTTGTAGCAGCAATGATGGCTTATTTGATAACTAATTTAAAATTTCACCGTATTTCTCCATGGTTAGCTTTTTCTGTGATATTTTTTATCGGATTATTAACGACTTTTTATAGCATTAATGTTTCATGTCAACCTTTAGTTGAAAGCTTTGGGGCAATTGATTGGGGGTTTACCACACCAGGGTTCAGTTTAAACTATTGGATTATGAGATTAGTGATACTTTTCTTTATTTTTATTCCTCTAACTATAATGCTAATTGAGCAACTTAAAACTACTGTTAATCCTATTGTAAAAAAGAGAGCTCTCAACCTTATCTTTGTTTCTCTGATTGCAGTAACAATTGGTATAATTGACTTTGTTTTAAGTAAACTCCTAAAATTAGATCTAATATATAGAGATGTTATCATTGGTTCTTTAGGTATTCTTTTATTTATAACTGTTTTCATTTCTCGAAAAACTACTAATTTACCCTATGTTAAGAAAAATTAGGAATATTAAAGTTCAAGGAATTAAAGCCAGGGAAATTTTAGATTCGCGGGGAAACCCAACGGTTGAGGTTGATTTAACGACCGATTTTGGCATTTTTAGGGCTTCAGTGCCATCAGGAAAATCAAAAGGAAAATATGAAGCAAAGGAATTAAGCGCAAAAAATGCCATTAAAAATATTAATGAAATAATTACTCCAAAGCTTAAAGGAAAAAATCCAGCTAAACAGAAAGAGATAGATAATTTAATGATAAAACTTGACGGAACGAAAAATAAATCTCGTTTAGGGGCAAATGCTGTATTAGCAGTGTCTATTGCTTGTTGTCGGGCAGGAGCTAAAGCTGAAAACTTATCTTTATATCAATACATTAGAAAAATTGAAAATTTAGAATTAAAAATTAAGAATTTTAAAATACCTACTCCCTCGGTTTTAGTTATTGAAGGCGGAGTTCATGCCGGAAATGAATTGGATTTTCAGGAATTTATGATAGTCCCTCAGGTCAAAGTTTTTTCAAAAGCTTTACAGATAGCTTCAGAAATCTATCAGGAATTAAAAAGTCTTCTTAAAAACAAATATGGAGAAAAAGCCGTTAATGTTGGAGATGAAGGGGGATTTGCTCCTTCAATTAAATCTCCAGAAGAAGCGTTAAATCTTATTTTGAAAGCAGCTAAAAATCTTAATTATCAAAATAAAATAAAAATTGTTTTAGATATAGCCAGTTCTCAATTTTATAGGAATGGAAGATATAAAATGAAAATCAAGGTTTTTACTTCAGAAGGATTGTTAAAATATTATTCAGATTTAATTCAAAAATATCCAATTTTAGGGCTAGAGGATCCTTTTTCAGAAGAAGATTTAGAAAATTTTTCCAAAATTACTAAAAAATTTGGCAAGAAAATAAAAATAATCGGCGATGATTTAACGGTTACCAACCCTAACAGAATTAAATTGGCTTATAGTAAAAAAGCTTGTAACGGACTGATTTTGAAACCTAATCAAATCGGTACTGTAACCGAAGCAATTGAAGCAGGAAAATTAGCTAAATCTTATGGCTGGAAAATTATGGTTTCTCATAGATCCGGAGAAAGTTGTGATGATTTTATTTCTGACTTGGCGGTCGGAATTGATGCTGATTTTATTAAAGCAGGCGCACCGGCAAGAGGAGAAAGAGTGGCTAAATATAATAGATTATTAAGAATAGAGGAGGAATTAAAAAAGAAATATGCCTAAACTAATTTTATTAAGACACCTTAAATCTCAATGGAACTTGGAAAACAGATTTACTGGCTGGACAGATGTGCCTTTATGTAAAGAGGGAATTAGCAATACTAATCAAATTGCTAAAAAAGTGTTTAAATCAAAAATTGATACAATTTATTCTTCTCCTTTATTTCGAAATCAGGATACTGTTGTTAGAATATTAAATTTTGATAAAAAATATCCTATTTTTATTTGGCTCGATAAAGGCAAAATGAAAAAATGGGGAAATTTCAAAAATACAAATGAGAAATACTTTCCTGTTTGTATTTCTGAAAACTTAAATGAGCGTTATTACGGAAAATTACAGGGACTCAACAAGGCTGAAATTATAAAAAAATACGGTGCTGAAAAGGTTCATCTTTGGCGGAGAAGTTTTGATATTACTCCACCCGGTGGAGAAAGCTTAAAAGATACGTTTAAAAGAACGATTCCTTTTTATCGCAAATATATAGAAATAGATTTGAAAAAAGGAAAAAATGTTTTAATTGTTGCCAGCCATAATTCTTTAAGGGCGATAATAAAATATATTGAAAAAATATCAGATAAGGATATTATTAATGTTGAAATACCTTATGGAGGAATTATTGTTTATGAATTTGACAGTATGCTGAAGCTGAAAAAATAAAAAAAGGTCTATTTAAAAATATTTAAATTTATGGTATAGTCAAAATATGTTTGAAAGAATTGTCAAAAACTTAATACCGATAGTTATTGTCGTTGGTGCCATATCATTTAGCGGAGCTTTGTTTTATTTAAATCAAGGCGAAACCGGAGAAAATACTTCTGATTCTCAGAAAATAGCTCAAACTGCTATAAATTATATTAATGAAAATATGTTGCAGGAAGGAACGACTGCTTCTTTAGTTAGCGTTGTTGAAGAAAACGGAGTTTATAAATTTCGTCTTAAAATTGCAGATCAAGAGTATGATTCTTATGTGACTAAAGACGGAGAGCTTTTATTTACAGACGGAATAAAAATTATCGAAGCTTCTCAAACGGAAAATCAAGAAGAAGCATCTTCTACAGAGGTTCCAAAAAGAGATATTCCTGATGTTAAATTGTTTATAATGTCGTACTGTCCTTATGGCTTACAGGCAGAAAAAATGTTTTTACCGGTTTATGATTTACTGAAAGATAAAACTGAAATGGGAATATATTTTGTGAATTATATAATGCATGATAAAAAAGAAATTGACGAAAATTTAAGAGAATATTGCATTCAGAAAGAACAAGAAGAAAAATATAGTAATTATCTAAATTGTTTTGTCTTAGATGGTGATTTTGAAAAATGTCTTTCTGAAACAAATATTGATAAAACCGGATTAGCTTCTTGTATATCAGAAACCGATGAAGAATATAATATTACCAGTCAGTATAACGACAAAAGCACCTGGATGAACGAAAGTTTTCCTAAATTCGATATTCATACCGACCTTAATGAAAAATACGGAGTCCAAGGTTCGCCAACCGTAGTTATTAACGATAAAGTTGTTAATATAAGTCCAAGGTCGCCGGAAAAATTTAAGGAAATTATTTGCCAATCTTTTAATTCACAGCCAGAAGAGTGTTCTACAACTCTTTCTAGTGATGCTTCTTCTGCAGGCTTTGGAGGAGGAAGTGGTTCTTCTAGTGAAGGAGGTTGTGCCGAATAAATTTAAAATGGTGGTAAAAGTTTATATTTCTCCTTCGTGTCCTTATTGTTTTACCTTGAAAGAGTTTTTAAAGGAAAACAATATAAAGTTTGAAGAAATTGATGTTTCTAAAGATGAAAAAGCTAAAGATAAAGTAATTAAAAAAACAGGTAAAATGGAAGTGCCAATGATAGAAATCGGCGACGAAGTAATAGTCGGATTTGATAGGGAAAAAATTTGTAAAGCTTTAAACATTAATGAGGGGTAAAATTAAAATTGCCATTAATGGTTTTGGCCGTATTGGTCGCCCGACTTTTAGAAGAATTTTAGATTATCATCCTAATTTAGAAGTGGAGGCAATTAATGATTTGACTGACGCTGAAACTTTGTCTCATTTACTAAAATATGATTCCCTTTACGGTATTTATAAAAAATCGGTAAAGTTTATCCAAGGCGAATTATTAGTAGACGGAGTTTATAATAGCAAAAGAATTAAAATTTTAGCTGAAAAAGATCCTTTGAAATTACCTTGGAAAAAAATGGGAATTGATGTTGTTTTGGAATGTACCGGCCGATTCACTCATTTAGAAGACGCTAAAAAACATTTAAAAGCTGGAGCTAAAAAAGTAATAATCTCGGCTAATTCTTCCGAAACAGTTCCTCATTTTATTTTAGGCGTAAACGAAAAAAACTATAATACTAAAAAAGATAATGCGGTTTCAATGAGTTCTTGTACAACTAATTGTTTGGTACCGATAATTAAAGTTTTAAACGATAATTTTAAAATCGTAAAAGGATTTACAACTACTGTTCATAGTTATACTAATGATCAAAAAATTTTAGACTTGCCCCATTATGATTTAAGACGAGCAAGAGCAGCTGCTTTAAATATTATTCCAACTACTACCGGAGCAATAAAGGCAATAGGCAGAATTCTTCCAGAATTAAAAGGAAAAATAGACGGAATTGCTTTAAGAGTGCCTACGCCGGTTGTTTCTATTTTAGATTTAATTTGTGAAGTAGAGAAAAAAACCACAGCTCAAGAACTAAACTATGTTTTCAAAAAAGCTTCTAATCAGAAAGAACTCAAGGGAATTTTAGGAGTGGAAGATGCTCTTTTAGTTTCTTCCGACTATAAAGGAAACTCTTTTTCCGCTATTATTGATAGTTCGTTTACTATGGCTCATGATAATTTAGTAAAGCTTGTTGCCTGGTATGACAATGAATATGCTTATTCCTGTAGATTAGCCGAATTCGCCGAATATATTGGAAAAAGAATCTAAGTGGTTTTATTAGATTAAACTTCGTAAAATTCTTATTTAGCCGAGCTGAACTTAAACTGGTTTTACCCAGTTTTTTATTTAATGTATAATAAAAGATAATGAAAATTCCTATTGAAATTTCCGCCAGACATATTCATTTATCCCAAAAAGATTTGGAAAAGATTTTTGGTAAGAAATATAAATTGACTCCTTGGAAAAAACTGACTCAACCAGGTCAATTTGCTGCTAAGGAAACATTGGATATTCAAAATAATAATAAAAGAATATTAAAAGTAAGAATTGTTGGCCCTGTTCGTAAAAAAACTCAAGTGGAATTGTCTTTGACGGATGGTTTTGATTTAGGGCTGAAACTGCCAATTAGAGAATCTGGAGATTTAAAAGGAAGTCCTGGAATTTTACTGATAGGGCCTAAGAATAAATTAAATTTAAAAGAAGGAGTAATTTGTGATTGGCGACATATTCATCTTAATCCAAAAGAAGCTAATAGATTAAAAGTAGAAAAAAAAGATTTTATTTCTTTAAAAATAGACGGGAATAGAAAAATTACTTTTCATAATATTAAGGTTAGAATAGATAAAAATTATCGGCTCTGTGTTCATTTGGATACCGATGAGGGAAATGCTGCCGGAATAATAAAAAAAGATTTCGGAAAATTAATTTTATGATTCTAGTATTAAACTGCGGTTCTCAATCTATAAAATGGAAGATTTTTAAGAAGAATTTGAAATTAGTTAAAGGAAAGGAAATTAAAATTAGTAATTCAAGAAAGTATAAAGAAATTTTAGAGAAAGAATTAAAAATAATTTCAAAAAATAATTTTCCGATTGAAAAAATTGGTCACCGAGTAGTTCACGGAGGAGAAAAATTCAGAAAACCAATTAAAATTAATGAAGGAATTCTAAAGAAATTAGAAAAATATAATAAATTAGCTCCTTTACATAATCCATTTAATCTTTTGGGAATAAAAACAGCTAAGAAAATTTTTTCGAAAGCAGACCAAATAGCAGTTTTTGATACTGGATTTTATCGAGATTTGCCCCAAAAAGCTTATATTTACGCTTTACCTGAAAATTTAAGGAAGAAATATGGTTTTAGGCGTTTTGGTTTTCATGGAATTTCTCATGAATATGCGGCTAATTTTATTGCAAAAGAAATTAATAAACCGTTAAGAAAATTAAAAATTATTAGTTGCCATTTAGGAGGAGGAGATAGTATCACGGCTATTAAAAACGGTAAAGCCATAGATACAAGTATGGGATTTACTCCAATGGAAGGGCTGGTGATGATGACTCGTTCGGGAGATGTCGATCCTGGAATAATTCTTGAGCTTTGTAAAACTTATTCGTCTCAAAAAACAAGTGAAATTTTAAACAATATTTCAGGACTTAAAGGAATTTGCGGAAAAAGAGATATGTTAGAAATTTTAAAAATGGCGAAAAATGGAAATCAAAAAGCAAAATTAGCTTTGGAAGTTTTTGTTTATCATATTCAAAAATATATAGGATCTTATTTTGCTATTCTTGGAGGTTGCGATATTTTAGTTTTTACCGGAGCTATTGGTTCAGGATCAAAAAAAATTAGAAATATGATTTGTCAAAACTTGAATATTTTAAAAAATAGTAAAATAATGTTTATTAAAACCGATGAAGAATTGGCTATAGCTAAAAAAATATGAAAAATAAATCTCAAAAAAATATTTTATGGTTTAAGGAAATTTCAACAAAAGATGTTTCTTTGGTTGGAGGAAAAAATGCTTCTTTGGGAGAAATGGTAGCTAATCTTAGTAAAAAAGGAGTAAGGGTTCCGGACGGTTTTGCCACCACAACGGCTGCTTTTTGGTATTTTATTGATAAAACAAACCTAAAGAAAAAGATTAATGAAGTTTTTAAAGATTTAGATGTCAATAATATTAAAAATCTTCAAGAAAGAGGAAAAAAAATTAGAGAGTTGATATTGAGAGCTGAAATTCCAAAGGATTTGGAAAAAGAGATTTTAGAAAATTATTCTAAACTTTCAAAAAAATATGGCGAAAAATATACCGATGTTGCAGTCAGAACTTCGGCTACAGCCGAAGACTCGTCGGAAGCTTCATTTGCCGGACAGTATTGGACATATCTTAATGTCAAAGGAGATGAAGAGCTGATAAAGGCCGTTAAAGGATGTTTAACTTCATTGTTTACTGATAGGGCAATTTTTTACCGGGCTCATCATAATTTTGGCCAATTAAATATTGCTTTATCAGTAGGAATCCAAAAAATGGTCAGGTCGGATAAAGCTTCAGCAGGAGTTATGTTTTCCTTAGATACTGAATCCGGATTCAGAAATGTTGTTTTAATTGATGGGAGTTATGGTTTGGGCGAAACCGTTGTACAGGGAGAAGTGACTCCTGACGAATTTTATGTTTTTAAGCCTACTTTAAATAAAGGATATCCGGCTATTATTTCAAAAACTTTAGGTAAGAAAAATCAAAAGCTTGTTTATGATAAAAAAGGAGGAATTAAAAAAGTTAAAATTGACAAAAAAAATCAAGAAAAATTCTGTTTGACAGATGAAGAAGTTTTAATTTTAGCTAAATGGACCTGTTTGATTGAGAAACATTATTCGGAGATTTCCAAAAAATGGACTCCAATGGATATAGAATGGGCTAAGGATGGAAATACAAATAAGCTTTTTATTGTCCAGGCCAGGCCGGAAACTGTTCATTCTTCAAAATTGGGTAATTTTTATGAAGAATATAAACTGGAAACTAAAAAGAAACCGATTTTAACCGGCATTGCTGTTGGAGATAAGATTGGAACGGGTAAAGTGCATCTAATTTCCGATACTTCAAAAATCAGCCAGTTTCAGAAAGGAGAAATCTTGGTGACTAAAATGACCGATCCTGATTGGGTACCAATAATGAAAATAGCTTCAGCTGTTATTGCCGATGAGGGTTCAAAGGTTTGTCATGCTGCTATTGTTTCCAGAGAGTTAGGAATACCTTGTATTGTCGGAACGATAAAAGCAACGAAAATATTAAAAAATTATCAACCAATTACCGTTGATTGCAGTAAAGGATTAGATGGAAAGATTTATTCAGGAGAGATGTTATTCAAAACAAAAAAATACAACCTGAAGAAAATTCCAAAATTAAAAACAAAGATAATGATAAATATCGGTGCTCCGGATGTTGCTTTTAAAACCTCGTTTTTACCAAATGACGGAGTAGGTTTAGCCAGAGAAGAGTTTATTATTAGTGAAAAAATTAGAATTCATCCATTAGCCCTCTATTATTATCAAAAAATAAAAAACAAGAAATTAAAAGAAGAAATAGATAAAATTACTCTTGGTTATAAAGATAAAAAACAATATTTTATTGATAAATTAGCTGAAGGAATTGCTATTATTGCTGCCGCTTTTTGGCCTAAGAAAGTAATTGTCAGATTTTCTGATTTTAAAACTAATGAGTACCGAGGATTAATTGCCGGAGAACTTTTTGAACCAAAAGAAGCAAACCCAATGTTGGGATGGAGAGGTGCTTCTCGTTATTACGATAAAAGATTTGAACCGGCTTTTGCTATGGAGTGCCAGGCAATTAAAAAAGCAAGAGAAATTTTTGGTTTAAAAAATATAGTTATGATGGTTCCTTTTTGCCGCACACTTGAAGAAGGAGAAAAGGTAATTAAATTGATGGAAAAATATAAAATTTCTCAGCACAAAGACGGTTTAGAAGTTTATGTTATGTGTGAAATTCCTTCCAACGTGATTTTAATCGATGAGTTTTTGAAAATTTTTGATGGAGTAAGTATTGGTTCAAACGATTTAACCCAATTATCTTTGGGTATGGATAGAGATAATGCCCAAATTGTTAAAATTACCGATGAAAGAGATCCGACTATTAAAAAAATGATTAGCAAAGTTATTAATTTTTGTAATTTAAAGAAAAAATATTGCGGAATTTGCGGACAAGCTCCTTCCGACTTTCCTGAATTTGCCGAATTTTTAGTTGAAGAAGGGATAGAATCAATATCATTAAATTCTGATACTGTTATTAAAACTATTTTGGTTATAGCTAAAAAAGAAAAAAAATAAGATGAAATACGATATTATTACATTTGGGTCAGGAAGTAGGGATATTTTTTTAAGAGCTAAACAGTTTTCAATCGGCGATTTCAAGCCCGACCTTATTAAGAAAGAAATTTTATTGCCTTTTGGCTATAAAATTAATATTGAAAATATTCATTTTTATTCAGGAGGCGGAGGAACAAATACGGCTGCTACTTTTGTTTCTCAAGGGTTTAAAACTGCTTACTGCGGGATGATTGGCGATGATCCGGAAGGGGAAGAAATTTTAAGAGAATTAAAGAAAAAAGGAATTGAAACTAAATTTATTAGTAGAACTAAGAAAAAACCGACTAATTTATCAGTAATTTTTTCTAATTCCAAAGAAAGAACAATTTTAGTTTATAAAGGTGCATCTCAAATTTTTGATAAATTGCAAATTCCTTGGTCTCAAATTAACAATACTGAATGGTTTTATTTAGCTTCTTTTGGAAAGAATTCAATCAAAATTTTTAAAGCAGTTATAGATTTTGCTGAGAAAAATCAAATTAAAATAATGGCTAATCTAGGAATCAGTCAATTAAAGTTACCTATAAGAGATTTACATCCTCTTTTGAAAAAAATTGATATTTTATTATTAAATCAAGAAGAAGGCCAGATTTTAGTTAGAAATTCTACCATAAAAGGAAAAAACTTAATTAAAGAAATAAAAAAATTCTTTCCGGGAATCTTAATTATTACCAATGGAAATAATGAAATTTTTATATCCGATGAAAGATTTTTATATTCAGTTTTTCCTTTAAAAGTAAAAGTTTTAGACAAAACCGGAGCCGGAGATGCTTTTGGAGCAGGATTTTTATCAGGATATATTAAAAGTCAGGGGAACATTGTTAAAGCAATTCAGCTGGCGATTGCCAATTCCGCTTCTTGTATTAAAAAATGGGGGGCAAAAGAGGGTATTTTGAAAAAAAATCAGAAATTTAAAAAAGTTAAAGTTCTAAAAAGTGAAAAATCTTAAATACTATTTTAAGGAAGCAGAGAAAGAAAAGTTGGCTATCGGCCAATTTAATTTTTCTAACTTAAAAATATTGAAAGGTATAATTCAGGCGGCTGTTAAGTTAAAAAGCCCGATAATTTTAGGGACTTCCGAAGGAGAAAGTAAAGCGATTGGCTTGTCTCAAGCCGTAGCTTTGGTCAAGATTTATAGAGAAGAAACCGGCCTGCCTATTTTTTTAAACCTTGACCACGGCAAGTCTTTTGATTATATTAAAAAGGCAATAGATGCAGGTTACGATGCTGTTCATTTTGATGGTTCTTCTTTATCTTTTAAAAAAAATGTTGGAATTACAAAAAGAGTTGTGAAATATGCTAAAAAGTTTGGTACTTTAGTTGAAGGTGAAATGGGAGTAATTGGAAATGTTTCTGGAATTAAAGAAGTTCTAACAGATCCCTTAGATGCTTTAAAATTTATTAAAGAAACAAAAGTTGATAGTTTGGCAGTAGCTATTGGCAATTTACATGGAATTAGAACTTCGAAAATTAATCCAAATTTAAATTTAAAAAGATTAAAAGAAATAAAAAAGAAAACGGGAATTATTCCGTTAGTTTTACACGGAGGATCCGGTACTCCAAAATCAGACATTAAAAAAGCAATAAAATTAGGAATTGTCAAAATAAATATCAATACTGAGATAAGAATAGCTTATACTAATACTTTAAAGAAGGTTTTTAAGAAAAAGCCAAAAGAAATTATTCCTTACAAATATATGCCGGAAGTTGTCGAGGCGATTCAAAAAGTCGTTGAAGAAAAAATTAAACTATTTCGCCAATAAAACATAATATGTTAAATTTATCAGCAAAAATTAGAAAAGAGATTGGAAAAAAAGTAAAAAATTTAAGAAAAAAGGATATTTTACCCGGAGTTTTATATGGGCCTAAGACAAAAACTATGTCTTTAGAGATTGATTTAAAGGAATTTGAAAAAGTTTACAAAGAAATGGGAAAAAGCTCTTTAATTTCACTTGAGGTTGAAGGGAAAAAATTCCTAGTTTTAATCCATGAAGTAAAATCAGACTCCATAATTGAAAAGCCTATTCATGTTGATTTTTATCAGCCAAGATTAGATAAAAAAGTTGAGGCGACTGTGCCTTTAGTTTTTGAAGGAGAATCTTTGGTCGTGAAGAATTTAGAAGGAACTTTAATTAAAAATATTTTTGAAGTAGAAGTAAAAGCCTTACCTCAAGATCTTCCTCATGAAATTAGGGTGAATATAGAAAATTTAAAAACTTTTGAAGATAATATTTTAATTAAAGATTTGCTGGTTCAAGAAGGAGTAGAAATTTTAAAAGACCCGAAAGAAGTTGTTGCCTCAGTAACTCTGCCGGAAAAAGTAGAAGAGGAATTAGAAAAGCCAATTGAAGAAAAACCAGCTGAAGAAGTAGAAAAAGTAGGGGAGAATAAAAAGAAAGAAAAGGAAAAAGAGGAAGGAGAAGGAGAGGAAACGAAGAAATAAAAATTCAGCAGTATGTTTTCAATCAATATAAAAAGTGTTTTATTAGTTATATTAATTTTAGCTTTGGTTTTGCCAAGCTTTTTTGTTTCAGCAGAAGATGAAGATTTAGAAGAGATTTGTCAATCAATGGAAAAAATTGAACAAGATTGTCAAAATCTTTCCGATGCTGAATGCCGTCAGCTTTTAGAAAAGTGTGCTGGATATTATGAAGCGCAAAGCGCTGAAATTGAAAAAGATATTACTAAAACTGAAAAAGAAAAAGATACTCTTCAAAATCAGATTTATATTTTAAAGAATAAAGTAAAAAACCTTGATTATCAGATTTATCAGTCAAATTTAACTATTAAAGACCTTGGTGTTCAGATTGGCGACACAGAATCTTCAATTAAAAAAACTTCTTTAAAGATTGAAGATTCAAGATATCAATTAGCCGATATTTTGAGACATATTTATGAAAAAGACCAATTGTCTCCAATTGAAATTTTGCTTTCAGAAGAAAGAATTTCCGGTTTTTTTAATGACTTAACTGCTTTAGAGATTTTGAATTCTAAAAACAAGGAACTTTTAGAAGATATTAAAAGTTTAAAATCTTCTCTTGAGTCGGAAAAAGAATCTTTGGCTGGCGAGAAAGAAGATACTGAAAAGATGGTAAAAATCCAGAATCTTCAAAAAGAAGAGCAGGAAAAGACAAAAAAGGAGAAAGATTATCTTTTAAAACTAACCGAAACAGAATATCAAAAACAGCTTAAAGAACAGCAAGAGGTTGAAAAAAGAGCAATTGAAATTAGAGCAAGAATTTTTGAATTGATTGGAGTACCCAAAGCTCCTACTTTTGGCGAGGCTTTGAGTATAGCTAAGTATGTAGAAAGTATTACTGGAATCAGACCTGCTTTTTTGCTGGCAGTTCTAACCCAAGAATCAAATATTGGGAAAAACGTTGGACAGTGTTATTTAAAAAATCTTGAAACAGGTGATGGAATTTATATTAAAACGGGAAATATCGCGCCAAAAACAATGAGTCCGAAAACTAACATCTCTAATTTTTTAAAGATTACTCAAAAATTAGGAAGGAATTATTATGAAACTCCGGTTTCTTGTTGTATGTATTACAAAGGAGAACCTTATGGTTGGGGAGGAGCAATGGGGCCGGCCCAGTTTATTCCTTCAACTTGGATTTTATATGAAGACAAAATAAAAGAGATCACTGGTAAAACCGCTGATCCTTGGAATATTGGAGATGCTTTTTTAGCGTCTGGTATTTACCTTAAAGAATTAGGTGGAAATAAAAATGAATTTACAGCAGCTATGCATTATTTTTCCGGAACTTATTGGACTACAAGCGAAGAATTTTACGGAAGATCAGTAATAGCCCTAGCTGCAGATTATGAAAAAGATATTAAAGCGATTGAAGGCTTTTAACAATCTTGTCTAATTTTCCATTCATAATTCCTTCAATATTATGAAAGCTTTTTTTGATGCGGTGGTCGGTTACTCTATCTTGAGGAAAATTATAAGTTCTAATTTTTTCAGCTCTTTGTGCCGCAAGAATCTGAGCTCTTCTTTCATCTGAAATTTTTTCGTTTTGAGTTGCTTCTTTTTTCTCTTGAAGTTTTGCTTCTAAAATAGATAAAGCATTTTCTTTGTTTTGCAATAAATTTCTTTCAACCTGAGAAGTAACTACAATTCCTGAAGGCAGATGAGTAATTCTGACAGCAGTCATTCTTTTATTAACATATTGGCCTCCAGGTCCAGAAGCTTTGTAAGAATCAGTTTTCAAATCTGCGGGATTGATTTTGATTTCTGTTTTCTTTGGCTTAGGTAAAATAGCAACCGAAGCAGTAGATGTATGAAGTCTTCCTCCTTTTTCTGTTTCAGGAATTCGCTGAACTCTATGAACTCCTCCTTCGTGCTTTATTTTTGAGAAAACATTTTCGCCTTTGAGTTCAAAAACAATTTCTTTAAAACCTCCTAATTCAGCAGGATGAGAATTTAAAATTTTTTGCTGCCAATTTTGTAATTGTCCGTATTTTGAGTACATTCTGAAAAGATCGCCGGCAAATAAACAAGCCTCGGCCCCTCCGGCTCCGGCTCTAATCTCAACAATAATTGTTTGTAGTTCAGTGTCGGGCATGTTTTTTCTTTTTTACCATTTCTTCTTTTCTTACTAATCTTTTTCTGAACTTTTGAACTTGGCCTACGGCGTCAATAATTTTTTCTTTGCCCGTATAAAAAGGATGACATTTTGAACAAATTTCAATATTAAAGGATTCTCTAGTTGAGCCAATCGTAAAAGTGTTACCGCAAGCGCAAGTAACAAGACATTTATTATAATATTTTGGATGAATGTTTTTTTGCATAATATTAAATTATAGTTTATTGCTATTGAAAAATCAAGAGGGATATTGTAATATCCTATCATATGGCAAAAATAAAAAAAGAAGACTTTAATATTAATCCTGAAGAAATGACCGAAGCAGGTTTGCATTTTGGGCATCGGACTTCAAGAATTCATCCTAAAATGAAGCCCTTTTTATATGGGGTAAAAAATGGAGTTCATATTATCGATTTAGAAAAAACAGCTGAAAAACTTAAAGAAGCATTGAATTTTATTCAAGAATTTATTTCAGAAGGAAAGATTTTATTATTAGTAGGAACAAAAATTCAAATTAGAGGCTTGATTAGAGAGATAGCGAAAGATTGTGATTTGCCTTATGTTGTTGAACGTTGGCTCGGAGGAACTTTTACTAATTTTGAAGTAATTAAAAAAAGGATAGATTATTTTAAAAACTTAGAAAAAGAAAAAGCAAGTGGCGAATTGGAAAAATATACTAAAAAAGAAAGAGCTAAAATTGACCAAAAATTGGAAGGGTTGGAATTAAAATTTGGAGGAATAAAAAATCTGGAGAAATTGCCAGACATCATTTTTGTTTTAGATATAAAAAAAGATGCTGGTGCTGTCAAAGAAGCAAAAGAAACCGGAATAAAAATAGTTGCTATTGTCGATACTAATGTTAATCCTGACTTAGTTGATTATCCTATTCCTGCTAATGACGACGCGATATCATCTGTAAAATATATATTAGATAAAGTAAAAGAAGTAATTTTGAAAACAAAATCAAAAACCAAACCTACGAAATCCTAAATTATGATAAGCATTGACCAAATTAAACAATTACGGGAAGAGACGGCTGTTTCTATATCTGAATGCAAAAAAGCTTTAGAACAAACTAAAGGTGATACTAAAAAAGCAAAAGAAATTCTGAAAAAATGGGGGAGAGATCTGGCCAATAAAAAAGCTGGTCGAGGAACAGAACAAGGAATAATAGAAAGTTATATTCACCCAAATAAAAAAATCGGAGTTCTCTTAGAAATAAATTGCGAAACAGATTTTGTAGCTAAATCTGAAAATTTTCAAAAATTAGCTCATGAATTATGTCTTCAAATTGCCGCTGTTAGAGAGGAAATTCCTATTCTAAAACAACCTTGGATAAAAGATGAATCTAAAACTATTCAGGATTTACTTAACGAATATATTGCAAAGATTGGAGAAAATATCACCATAAAAAAATTTGTTAGATATGAAATCTGAATTAATAGCTTTTATTATTTTTCTTTGCAGTTTAATAAGTATTGGAGTAATAATTTATCGAAAGATACCATTACTTTTAAAACTACCAAAAACCGCCCCATCTTATTTTGTTTGGCAAAGATTTTTTTTAAAAGCAAAGGAATTAAATCCTTTGAAACAATTTTCTTCCGAGATGTTTTTACAAAAAACGCTTTCAAAGGTTAGAGTTTTAACATTAAAGACCGATAATAAGACTTCAAGTTGGCTTCAAAGCTTGAGGCAAAAAACTCAAAAAAAGAAATTTCAGGAAGACGATAAATATTGGGAAGAAATTAAAAAATCGACCAGAAAAAAATAAAGCCAGCGTAGCTCAGTGGTAGAGCAGTTGCTTTGTAAGCATCAGGTCGTCGGTTCAAGTCCGACCGCTGGCTCAATCTGTCTTGACAGAAATCTTAAAATAAATAAGATTAGAGTGTAAGTGGTAAGAACTTTGAAAATTTAATAATTATTATTGGTTCATTAGAGTTGTCTCGAATATATTTTTTTTTGAGAGTTCGATCCTGGCTCAGGATGAACGCTGGCGGCGTGGATAAGGCATGCAAGTCAAGGGGTTGAGAACATGATCTATGTATTCAACACCGGCGAATGGGTTAGTAACACGTGGGTAACGAACTCTAAAGATGGGCATAATTCGTTGAAAGACGGACTAATTCCCAATAGTCCTCCTACTATAATTTAGCTGGAGGTAAAGGAGAAATCCGCTTTAGAATCGGCCTGCGGCTTATCAGCTTGTTGGTAAGGTAATGGCTTACCAAGGCAATGACGAGTAGGGGATGTGAGAGCATGTTCCCCAACATAGGCACTGAGATACGGGCCTAACTCCTACGGGAGGCAGCAGTCGAGAATATTTCGCAATGGGCGAAAGCCTGACGAAGCGACGCCGAGTGAGTGATGAAGGCCTTAGGGTTGTAAAGCTCTTTCGCAGAAGAACAAGAAAGAGAGACCAATAATCTCTTGATTTGAGGGTACTCTGTAAAGAAGCACCGGCTAACTCCGTGCCA
>CAYUYO010000007.1:0-27953 GCA_964449385.1 uncultured Candidatus Saccharibacteria bacterium | reverse complement strand
TGCCCATAGTTAAAGCAGCAGTAGTAATATCCAAACCATTTGTAGCGTCAACATTACCAGTAAAAGTAACTTGACCAGTACCAGTCTGGGTTAAGGCTGAATCAGCTAAGGCAATAGTCCAAGAACCAGCTGTGCCAGTGTAGGTAAAGTCAGCTCCCGAAACATCTAAACCAAGATTTACGTCAAGATTATTAGAAACAGTTACTCCGCCGACTGTTGCCAGCATAGTTTTATCGGTATCAATGTCGTAATAGAGATTGCTATAACTAGCAGCAAACAAAAATCCCGCCACGAGCAATCCTGGTAAAATAGCCAAAAGTATTCGACCTATTTTAAATTTTTTCAATGATTTCTTTTTCTTTATCATCTTCTAATTTTATGAGGTTGAACCTCGTAAAATTTTACGTACGCTGATATTTCTCGCCGCCAAATCTATCGACTTACGAAACTGAGCTTCCAGTTATGAAAGCGAGGTGAAAGATGAAATTTATCTCATCTCACATCGATAGATTATTAGTCTATTGTGTCGTAGGCGGCGAGGAATATCGAATAAATCATGATGGCATCTCCCGCCTCTGCGGGAGCAATCATTTTGACCTCTAAATGCCAATCGTGATCGCTGTCTGCCCCGTCGGGAATGTCAAAAGAGGCAGTATCATCCTCAATAACAACCTCACCTTTCTCTAAACTGCCAGCGCCGGTAGCTGCTAATCCAAATTCTGCTCCTTCTATTGCTACATCAGTTTCGTCATAAACTCGCCAAGTTGAAGCATCGTCAGCAGCATAACGAATAATCAATTTGTGGTGTCGGGTTGTTCCAGTTGGGGCTGCCGCGATGTCGGCAAAAGGATAATCTACAATTGTCCGAGAAACCGTCACAAAATTCTCTACTGCTTGCATAGTGTGTTTAGCTGGAATATCAAAACCGAAAATCGGAACTAATCCCTGGATAATATCACTACTACCTGTTTCGCCTTCCAACATTATTGTTCCCGCTGGATCTAAAATAATATTTCCCGATGTAGTTGTTTTTAGAGTTAAATCAGCTCCAGTAACATTGATAATAATTGCCCCCGAACTATCAATGCTCAAGGTACTGGTATCAATGTCAAACGGCACATCAGCAAGAGTTCCAATATTAACAGCACTGGAAGCATCAAGATTCAAAGTAGCAGTATCAATATCAACAGCAGTTGTCGCGTTTAAGGTATAAGCAGCTCCGGAATTAACCGTCATACCGGTTGCTCCAGCGTTAATGTCTACTAATAGACCGTCAACTTGAACTTCGGTAGCAGCAGCATTACCTACGGTAACCGTTCTAACACCACCCGTACCAATATTGATGTTTTGATTTATGGCATCATTGCCAATATTGATAAGGCCTCCAGATGAGTTAATTGAGAAAACACCACCAGCATCAAGGTCAAAGGTAGTTGTTGCATCAGCCAAAATAGAACCGGCAGAATCTAATTCAATAATCAGAGCATTTACATCCACTTTAGTAGAAGCAGCATTACCTACGGTAATTGTTCTGGCAGTTGCGCTAGTACCAATATTAATGTTGCTCGTATCGCTAGCAGCAACAGCAGATACACCAATATCAATAGTGCCAGCATCAAGGGCATCAATAGTAACACCGGTAGCGCCACCATTAATGTCCACAAGTATAGCAGTAGCATCAACTTCGGTAGCAGCAGCATTACCTGCGGTAATGGTTCTAACACCAGCTGTACCAATATTAATAGCGCCAGTATTAGCATCCGTACCAATACCAATAGTTGTAGCTCCGGCAGAATCAATAGTTAAACCGGTTGTAGCTTGGAGATCAATAGTAGTCGTAGCGTCTAAGGCATAGGCAGCTCCGGAATTAACAGTCATGCCGCTTGCTCCAGCATTGATATCTACAAGTATAGCAGTAGCGTCAAATTCAGTAGCGGCAGCATTACCAATAAGAATGTCTTGGGCTACAGCATCGCTACCAATGAGAATATCTTGAGCCGCTAAAGTATTTAAGGACAAAGTTGTGGCAGCATTAATATCTACTCCACCAGCTGAAGCATTCAAATAAATAGCATTAGTTCCTGTTCCTGCTGATTGAATAATAATTTGATTAGTTCCTCCAGCTTTTGCTTCTAAAGTCAAAGTTTTATCAGCGGTATCCACCGTAAAGTCAGAATTTTCTTTACCGGTTAAACTAATTGCTTTGCCAGCCGGAGTAACAATGGTAGTTGCCTGTTGCATCATTATTGTTTCAGTATCCAAATCGTAATACATATCGGCACCTAAAATTAAACCGCCAACAATCAATCCCGGTAAAATTGCCAACATAACGTTTCTTTTTCTTATAGAATTTCTTTTTGTTTTTTGTATTTTTTTCATAATCTTATTTTTGTTATTTTTTCGACCTTTTTAATATTTTTGTTATTTTTTCGACCTTTTCATTTTTTAAAAATTAAATGTTTTTTTTGGTTTTCGACCTTTTTAATTATTAATCTATTTTGTCATAAGCTAATAAATAAATCTGAAAGATTCTGATGGTTTTGCCAGCAGGTACTTTTACTTCTATTTGCCAGTCGGTGTCGGGAATAGTTACCGTACCAGTCAGAGAAGGAATTCCCTCGTCAAAAGAAGACATAGCAGCTCCGGACAAAGTAAAGCTTTCAGAAACATCGTCGCCGGCAGCATTAACAACCTGCCAGTCAGAAGTAGAAGCAACAGCTATATCGTCGGCATAGTTAATTGCTAATTTATATATTCTGGTAGTTCCGATAAGAGCAGCCGGCAAAGAAATAGCGGAAGTATCAGCAAAATGTTTAGAAACCCTGATAAACTGAGTAGAGTCGCTGGTTTGAACCGGCATCCCATAAGGAAAAACAGATACTGAACCTATGAGCATTTCTTCTCCTTGTTCTCTAATAGGATTACCACCTTCGGTATAAAAACCATTTGCAGTAACTGTTCCGGTAACAATAATATTACCCGCTACATTAAGATCATTTTGAGCAGTTATTGACGAATTAAAAACAGAAGCAGCATTAACAGTTAAAAGATCAGAGGTATTAGACCCTAAAGTGGTTGAGCCACTGACTCCTAACTCGCTAATTCCGGCTGAACCGGTAACTGCCAGGAAAACAAAATTACCCATCCCGCCAACCTGAATACCCTGAGAACCAACATAGATGGGAGCTGAAGGAGCCGAGATATAAGTGGGATTAGCCTGAAGTTTTTTAGTAATTTCTCTTAAGTTTTCAATGTCGGCTCCCCAGAGAGTAATACCGGCTAACTGGGCTTTTATTTTTTTTAATTCTTCATCGTCAATTTTGGTAACTATTGTTTCTTTTGTAATTTCTTTTATTGGTTCTATTTTGGTAACTTTTGAAACTTCAACTTCTTTGATAGTTTCTTTTTCAACAATTGTTTCTTTCTCTGTTATTGTTTTTTGTTTAAATGGCCTTGTAAGACCTTCAGCAATTGCTTTTACTCCTTCGGATACATTTCCCTGAGTTTGTTTAATTTTTTCTTCTACTAATTTGTTGGCGTTAAAATAACTCATACGGAACACTTCCGGAATAGCGCTAATTCCTAAAGCAATTTCTTTAATTTGAGATTTAAACCATTTCCCAATTGTAATTTTGGGTAATGAGATTGTAGGCAAGGAAATCTGCGGAGCAGAAATTGCTGCCAAACCTTCTGTTATTTCTTCTCCCCCCATATTCATATTTCTAATAGTTGCTGCAATTGTATTGTTAATGTCTTTTGAAACTGTAATAAAACTTTGAGGAATATCAGAAACGGTTTCAAATAAAACTCCCGTTGTATTTCCAACAATAATATCTCCTGCTCCCCCTACTATATATATATAGGAAGAAACATCGTTGGCTACCGATCTGGCATTCATACCAGCGAAGGTGAAGACGAAATTTATTTCATCGCCTAATTTTTCGGCACTTATATCCAACCCTTCACTAAAATTACTCACCAGAGTAGTAAAATGAGAATCCAAATTCTCGTTGATTTTTTGAACCAGAGAAAAAATTTGAATATAAGAGTTTTTAGTATCATTAAGAATTTCTTTAATTGCAAAATCGCCAGATTGGCTTATTTCTATTACTATTGAATTCAAATCTTGATAAACATTTTTAAAACTTTCTTTGCCAAAAACACAGCCAGCCGATATTAAAACAAAAACCAGCACCGAAATAAATCCAAAACGTAGCGCTGGTATTTTTTCTATTGGTAAATTTTCAGGAGGAAAGGAAACTTTTTGAGCTTCTACCTTATTGTGATTATTATAAGTTCCATTATTCTCTAAATATTCATCCAGCCACTCTTTTGTAGTTACCCAATTTCTACCAAACTTTTTTGCTTTTAATTTTCCTTGCCTTGCTCTTAAACTTAAATACTCCTGTGAATAATCGCAGTATTCTGTAGCTTCCTGCAAAGAGATATATTCATCCATATTACTTCATTTTCCGATAACCGATAGATTATGTCAAACAGAAAACTGTGGAAAACTATTATAGCTATTTTATAGAACATCTTAAATTTTCCAATATCCCTAATCCGATAAAAAAAGCGATCAAGCTTGATCCTCCGTAACTAATAAATGGCAAGGGAATTCCGATTACGGGCAGCATTCCAAGATTCATACCGATATGAATAAAAATTTGGGATATTAAAACAACAGAAAAACCAACAGTAAAAAGACGTGAAAAGTTTTCTCTAGAAATTAAAGCAATTTTTATTACTCGCCAAATTAAAATTGAGAATAAAAATAAAAGAGCCGATACTCCGACCAAACCAGTTTCTTCAGCAATAGAAGCAAAGATAAAATCAGTCTGGCATTCGGGCAAGAATCCGTATTGAGTTTGGGAACCATTGCCAATTCCTTGACCCAATATACCTCCGGAACCGATAGCTATTTCTGCTTGATTTTGACTCCAACTTACCCCTAAAGGTTCATAGGGAACAAAAAAACTGGTAATTCTATTTTTTTGATAATCTTTCAATAAAAAAGACCAGCTCAAACTAAAAATTAAAAGTCCGCAAAGAACTAAAATTAAAAAGTGCGAAAGTTTTATCCCTGAAATAAGCAATACGCCTATCCATAAAGCAACTAAAATTAAAACAGAACCCAAATCCGGTTGAAAAAAAATTAGGACAACAGGCAGTAAAACATAAATACCAGAAAGTAAAATATGCCTTACTCGATACATTTCAATATGACGCATTGAAAAGTATTTTGCCAATAAAATGATCAAAATAATTTTGGTAAATTCAATAGGATCAAAAGAAACAGGTCCTAATTTATACCAGCTTTTAACTCCTCTAATTTCCGGAGCGAAAAAAAATAAACCGGCCAATGCGCCAAGACAAAGAAAATAAAAAATTAAAATTAAACGAGAATCTTCTTTCAGTGCTCTCCAATCAAAAAAACTTAAAAAAAACATTAAAAAAAGCGCAATGCTAAAAAAAACAATTTGCTTTTTGAAATTTGAAAAATCCCCCTTGCCGATTGAAGAACTATAAAGAGACAGTAAACCGAAAACAACTAATAAAACAGCACTGCCGATTAAAATCCAATCTAATTGCTTAAAGTGTTGTTTTAAATGTCCCCACATAATTTTAGAAATTCTTTTTGCTTTATTGTTTTTATTTTTAATTCTTCAGCTTTTTTAAATTTAGCAGGACTAGGATTTTTACCAACCACTAAATAATCTGTCTGTTTCGAAATAGAATTTGTTGAATGTCCTCCCTGAAAACGAATTTTCTTTTCAGCTTCATCCCTGCTCATATTCCCTAAAGTTCCGGTTAAAACAAAAGTTTTTCCGATTAATCTTTTACCAACCTTTTCCGGAGGTAAAATTTTAACTCCAGATTTAATAAAATCATCAATAATCTTTTGGTTCTCTTTGTCTTGAAACCAGTAATAAATACTTTCGGAGGTTAAACTTCCGATATTAGGAATTTTTTCCAATTCTTCTTTAGAAGCTTTTTTCATATTGTCAATTGAACCGAAATAATCTGATAAAACAATCACTGTTTCCTCTCCAATATGGCGGATACCTAAGCTGTAAATAAAACGAGCTAAAGGAATTTTCTTGCTTTTTTGAATAGATTTAATTAAGTTTTCGGCTGATTTTTGGGCAAATCTTTCTAAGGGCAATAGATCTCCTTCTTTTAGTTCAAAAATATCCGGTGCTTGGGAAATTAAATTTTCGTCCAGTAATTGGTCAATAATTTTAGGACCCAGACCCTCAATATCAAAACCTTTTTTGGAAAAGAAGTGGTACAGCAATTTTTTTCTCCTGGCAACACAATCTTTATTTGAACATCGCCAAATAACTTCCTTGGCAGGTTTTATTAATTTTTCTCCACAAACCGGACAAATCTTTGAAAAATGAAAAGTTTTTTCTTTTCCATTTCTTAACTCCGGTAAAACTTTTATAATTTCTGGAATAACATCCCCTGCTCTACCGATAATAACCGTATCACCTATTTTCACTCCTAATCTTTTTATTTCATCTTCGTTATGCAAAGTAGCTTTGGAAATAATTACCCCGCCAACTTTTATTGGTTTTAATAAAGCTACCGGAGTTACAGCTCCGGTTCTGCCAACTTGCAGTTTTATATCTTTAAGAACAGTTGTTGCTTCTTCGGGAGAAAATTTAAGAGCCCGAGATCCGCGAGAACTTTTTCCTATAGATCCTAATTTCCGAAAAAGAGAATTGTTATTAATATTAACAACTATCCCGTCAATTAAAAATAAAATTGTTTCTCTTTTATTAGCTATTTTCTTCCAAAAATCAACAGCTTCTTCAAGATTACGGCAGATTTTGCCAGGATCGGTTTTAAATCCTAAGCTCGGCAAAATCTGATGCTCCTGAGAATGTTTAGTTTGGCCTAAATTGGTAATAATATCGTAAGCTAAAAATTTCAGAGGTCGGGAAGCAGATATTTCAGGATTTAGTTGTCTAATTGATCCGGCAGCTAAATTTCTTGGATTGGCATACGGTTTTTGACCTTTTTTTTCTAATTTTTGATTAAACTTTTCAAAATCTTTTTTTTCCATATAAACCTCACCCCTTACCTCTACGATGTCAGGAATTTTCAATTTACGATTTTCTTTTTTCAATTTTAGAGGAATACTCTCAATTGTTTTCAGGTTTTGAGTAATATCCTCTCCTATTTCACCATTTCCTCTGGTTGCCCCTTTAATAAAAATGCCTTTTTCATAAATCAAGGTAACAGCAAAGCCGTCAATTTTCAATTCAGCAAAATATTCAAAAGGATAGTCGGCAGGCGCCAATCTTTTCAAATAATTTTCCCAATTTTTTAATTCCTCTGCCGAAAAAACATCCTCCATAGAAAGCATAGGGATTTTATGTTTTACTTTGGAAAATTCTTTCAAAGGTTTACCACCTACTCTTTGAGTTGGAGAATCGGAAGTAATAAACTCGGGAAATTCCTGCTCTAATTGATAAAGCTCATGTTTTAAAGAATCTAAAGCATTATCAGAAATCTCCTGTTTATCCAAAACATGATAAAGATAGCGGTGATGTAAAATAACCTTTTTCAGTTTTTCTATTCTTTGTTTAGCTTGTTGCTTCGTCATTTATTGAATTAGTACTTAATTTCAATAGCTCTCTCAACATTTCTATAACTACCTAAAGACTTCAGGCAATAATTTCTGGTTTCGCATCCGGTATCGCTTTCAAAACCTTCCGGACAATCAACAGAACAAAGTTCATATTCAGAATAACAGCAATAAGCTTGAGTTTGATAGTGGATATATGATGCACCAAGATCAGTTTCATCGATTATATTAGAATGCTCTGGAATTGGTAAGTCGGATTGATAAAGGTCGTAGAGAGCAGCTTCAATCCCACTGTCAGCAGCATAAAAAGCAGTTACCGAATAGCCCATTTGGCTTGTCATCTTTATTTCCTGAATTATAATTGTGCTGATTCCTAAACCGATAGCTAAAACCAAGCTGGTAATTAAAACAACAAATAATAGCGATATACCTTTTTGGTGTTTAGTATGGAACATCTAAGTTTCTTTGAGAAATTGTAGTTTGAATTTTTATTTCCGGCCTAAGCTTTTCATCTCTGCCCCTGCCTCCTTTTATATCCAGAAAAAGAGTTACTTTGGGCTGATCTTGGTCTCCTTGATCCCAGCTGGCATCAGAGCCAATCTTGAATAAAACTATTTCTAGGTCGTCTGAAGTTAAAGGTATATAAGCTCCATTATCTATTGATTCTTTCAATTTGCGCTGATTTTCATCCAGAAAAAACTCCTGACATTCTCCCTTATAGTTTTTAAATCTTATTCCTGTTGAACCGATTTTTTCATAATTTTTATAGTTATTTTCCTCTCCAGGAGTAACGCAAGTTCCAGAGGTATCTTTTTGCGCCATTCTTAAAGCGCGGCTCATATATTCCATCAAATAACTGGTCTGGTCTAAAAGTTTTTGTGAGGCTAAAATCTTGAGCTGTGCCCTTAAAGAACCAACTAAAAAACCCGTAGGAATAGAAATAATTACAGTAAAAATACTAACAGCTACCAAAATTTCAATTAACGTATAACCTTTTTTCATATTTATTTCCAATTATAAAGATATTCTTGAGCAACGATTGGAGGATAGGTTTTTCCTTTCTCAGTCCAGAAAACTTCAACTAAAACTTTAAAACGGTAAAGCTTATCTGCTTCTTTTGAAATAGTAATTCTTCTTTTAAAAATCGTTGGGTCGCCAAAATCATAATTATAAAAATCGCTAATTTTTAAAAAACGTAAATTAGCAATAGGACAAGGAAAAGTACAAGAAAAAAGATTATATTGATTACTATCTGCTTCATAATATGTATCTTCTGTTTCTCCACCCAATCTCTCATCCCAATCATTTCCTTGAAGCCAATTATTGTCACGGATATTTTTCACAAGCTCAATTCCTTCCTGAGCAAGATAAGCAGCTGTTAATCTTGATTGAGCTATTGAAGAAGAAGTAATAATCTGACTTATTAAGATAAAAGAACCTCCTGTTGCTATTGTTAAAACAGTAATAGCTAAAATAACTTCTAATAAAGTAAATGATTTTTGAGATGTTTTTAGCATGTTTTATTCGATATCAATTAAGCCGGTTTTATAAACCTTAACGGTTCTAGTTATGTTTTCATTATTTCTTAAACAGAGGATAATAGTAGCTATTGGTTCACTACTGCCAAAAATAGTTACCTCGGGATCAGGAGGAGTAAATGTAATATCTAAGACAGAAATAGGGGAAAGAGATTTTATTCTAACACTCTCTTCTAAAATAATATTTTCAATTATTTCATTAAGAGAATTGTCGGAATAAGGTTTGGCTCCGTTTTCCCCTTGTTCACAATAGAAAGCACTTCCAGAATCATCATAATCACCCTCGCCGTCGCAATCAGCAAAGAGATACATATAATAGTTTTCAGGATCAATAGCAAAATGTATTCCATATCCTCCTTTTGGAAAAACTCCTTCTTCAACTTTTTCACATCCTGCTGGCGTTTTCTGAGAAGACATTGCCATTTCCTCAGCCTGCCTTAATTTTTGGGCAACTTGATGAACAGAACGTGAAAGAGCAAATTGCCCTCCCTCTCCTTGATAATTAAAAAAAACAACAACTGCAAGCAAACCAATAATACCTACAACTACTGTAATTTCTAATATAGTAAATCCTTTGTTTATTGATTTCATTAGAAACTAAAAATTAAGCTAAGATACCAATTAATAATATTTTCACCCCAAAATAAAGCCAAAAAAGTACCTGTTACCAAAAAGGGACCAAAAGGAACTTCTGATTTCAATGTTTTTTTGTGACTAATTATTAATCCTATTCCTATTATAGCCCCAATTAAAAAAGCTAAAAACAATGCTACTAAAATATTAGGCCAGCCCAAAATTAAACCCATTAAAAAACCAAGTTTAATATCACCAATACCCATACCCTTGCCGCGAGATGCTAAAACTATTAAAAGAAAGAAAAAAGAAGCGCCAAGAGCTGAATATATAAAATCCAAATGATTTATGATCAATGACCAATGGTTAAATAATTGGTACAGGAAAGTGATAACAATAGCCGGATAAATTATTTTATCCGGAATAATGTAGTGCTTTAGATCATAGACAAAAATGATCATCAAAAAAGAACTAATAATAAACAAATAAGCTAAACTAAAAATCTCAATATTCAACAACCAATTACTAAAAATTAAAACAAATAAGATTCCGGTAAATAGTTCTACTAAAGGATACTGCCAGGAAATTGGTTTTTTACAATAACGACATTTTCCTCTCAAAATTAGGAAGGAGAAGATCGGAATTAAATCCTGCCATTTTAATTGATGCTGGCAATGGGGACAAAAAGAACGGCCTTTTAAGGCGCTTTTACCTATTTCCAGCCGATAAATAACACAGTTTAAAAAAGAACCGACAATTAAACCAAATATGAAAATTATTAAATAAAAAAAATAGTTCATTGTTTAATTTTAACATAAAACCCCGCCAGAATATATTCTAGCGGGGTAATCAATCAGAAAAGTTTCTATTTCTTATTAATCAGTAGCACAATCAGCATTGACGGCATCACAAACTGCAGTTGCACCAACATAACCGGTGCTGTCCAAACACCAATCTGTTCCATCATTCAAATCAACCTTAACACAATAAGCCGCTGCTATTATATTATCAGTTACCCCTCCTCCAGAAGGCAAAATATCACCACCAGTAATAGCAGCCCTGGCATTGACGTAAGAAGTATCAAGATTTACTCCAGTATAAGTAAGACCATCGGTATAAAATACTTCTGCTGCCAATCTCATTGAATCCATATTGGCTTTGATAGCCGCATCCTTAGCTTTGGTTCTAGCACCACCTAAAGAAACTAAAACAATAGCGGATAAGATACCAATAATAGCGATAACAACCAATAATTCAATCAAAGTGAAACCGCGATGTTTTTTAGTAAATGTTTGTAACATTGTTATTTATTATTTATTAGTTATTAGTTATTAGTTATTAGTTATCGACCTTTTATTTTTTAAACTATCATTTTCAATAGCAACAGGCTCCAAGTTCAGGCACAGTAATAGAACTCCTCGTTCCTTTTTCTGAAGCACAAAAATAAGTTGTCGGAGAAATACTTTCTAGAATACTGTAAATACAATATTGTTGTTGTTGACCATTATTGTCCTTTCCGTAATAACTTTCATTGCCAGGACTTTTGGGAAAAGAAACCAAATAGGTTTTTAAAGAAGAAGTTAGAGAAGTGTTGGTTACTTTATTATCTACATCAATAGTAATTACAGGATATTGATTATCATCATCATAACACATCTCCATAGCTTTCATAATGTTGTTAATGTCAGTTTGTCGTCTGGCATCTTTGGCCTTTGTTCGACTTGGACCAAAGAAAAATAATGCAACCGAGGTTAATAAACCGATAATAGCTATAACTAACAATAATTCAATTAGAGTAAAACTTGTTTTTTTAAGGTAATTTTTCATTATAGTTTATTATATCATAATTATAATCAGATCAACCTGTGGAAAAGTCTTTTATCCTATTATAAACTAATCATTTGATAAATGGGAGTTAAAATTGAAAGCGCTAATCCTGCTACAATTATTCCTAAAATAATAATTAAAGCCGGCTCTAAAATGCTTAAAAGGCTGTCAATAGTCCGGTCTATTTCTTCTTTATAAAAATTGACGATATTCATTAAGCTGCTATCTAAAGTACCGGTTTTTTCTCCAACTAAAACCATTTGAATAAAAACAGGAGGAAAAATTTCTGGGGATTGAGAAAGAATCGAAGAAATTGGTTCTCCTTTTTTTACCCTGTCTTTTGCCTTAAAAACAACTTCCTGGTAAGAACTATTGCCAACGATTTCCCCCACCGTTTGAAGGCCAGAAGTAATTGGTAGTCCTCCGGAAATTAGAGTAGAAAGATTTTCGGCAAAGCGAGCCAAATAAACCATCTTTAAAAAAGGACCGATAATAGGCATTTTTAAAGAAATTTTATCAAAAAACTTTTTTCCCTTTTTAGTTCGAGAATATCTAAAAACTGCAAAAATAAGAATAATAATCCCCAATATTAAAGTCCAGAACCATTTTTTCAAGAAAGCAGCTGAACTCACAACTATTTTGGTTACAGTTGGTAATTCTTGCCCAGTTCCTATTAAAACTTCGGTCAAACTAGGAACGACAAAAAAAATCATCAGAACTAAAACAAAGAAAACTACAATTAAGGCTAAGACAGGATAAATCATAGCTCCTCTTATTTTTGATGTCAGGTGATATTCTCTTTCTAAGTGATTGGCTAAATATTCTAAAGATTCTGAAAGTGTTCCGGATATTTCTCCTGATTTAACCATAGCAACATAAAAAGTAGAAAAAATCTTACTATGTTTAGACAATGCTTCGGAAAAAGAAGTTCCGTTCTCTACATCTTCGGATAATTGTAAAATTCTTTCTCGCAAATCAAGATTTTTAGTTTGATTAGAAAGAGTTTGAAGAGCTTCTACTAAAGGAATTTTAGACTTAAACATTATTGAGAGCTGCCTAGAAAATAAAACAAGATCACTCTGAGAAATTTTCTCAAAAAGTTTTATTTTTCTAGCATAAAGAGGAGGAGCTAAAAATTCTTCCAAAATCGTAACATATAATTCGTGCCTTCTTAATAAAGCAGTAGCCACTTCTTTGGAAGAGGCTTCAATAACACCTGATTGAATTTCTCCTTCTTTAGTTCTAGCTTGATAATTATATTTCATTAACGGATTAGTATTCTTAATTCGGCCGGATTTAGAGAAAAGCTTAAAGCATTTTCTAAAGAAATCTCTTTCATCTTAACTAAATTGGCCAAAGACCTGTTTAAAGAAATCATACCTAATTCAGCTGAAGTTTCAATAATCAAGGGCAGTTCATGAATTTTATTTTCTCTAATCAGGTTGGAAGTAGCAGGAGTAGAAATCATTATTTCAACAGCAGGAATTAAACCCCCCGTAATCCGCGGAACCAGTCTCTGGGAAACTATTCCTAAAAGAGAACCGGACAATTGAGCTCTAATTTGGTTTTGTTGTTCTGGAGGAAAAGAGTCAACAACCCGATGAATAGTTTGACTGGCGGAATTAGTATGTAAAGTAGCAAAAACTAAATGACCGGTTTCAGCTGCCGTAATAGCAGTAGCTATAGTTTCAGGATCTCTCATTTCACCTACCATAATTACGTCAGGGTCTTGACGAAAAGTTGATCTTAAAGCATTAGTAAAACTTAAAGTGTCTTGATGAACTTCTCTTTGATCAACAATCGCCCGGTCATCTTTAAAAATACATTCAATAGGATCTTCAATAGTAATTATGTGGTCGGTTCGAGTGTGATTTATTTCGTCAATCAAGGCAGCTAAAGTAGTACTTTTCCCTTGGGAAGAAGGACCAGTAATTAAAACAAATCCTTGAGTAGCTTGAGCAAATTGATGCAAAATTGAAGGAAGATTTAATTCCTCAATAGTTCTAATTTCAGCCGGAATTAAACGCAGGGCGCAGGAAATTTCTCCTTTTTGAAAAAAAACATTTATCCGAAAACGAGCTTGTTTTGTAAAGTTATAAGAAAAATCAATCTCTTTTTTGTTTAAAAATCTTTGAAAGTCATCTTGAGACATTAGTGCCTTAGCTAGTTCATAGGTATCCTGAGAAGATAATTTTTTCTTTTTCAAAAGCGGAACCAATCTGCCATCTATTCTTAAAATCGGAGGATGACCAGCTGATAAATGCAAATCAGAAGCTTGTTGTTTAACCGTCAAAGATAAAAATTCTTCAAGTTGTTTTTTATAATTATTATCCATAATTTTATATATTTTTTATCTCCTCTACTATTTGAGAGGGTGTAAAATGAGCTTTAATTAAATATTTAGTTGCTCCTAATTTCAATCCTTTTTCCACTTCTTCTTTCTGGCCAAGATTAGAAAGAATAATAATTTTAAAATTTTTCAAATTTTTATTTTTTGTTTTCTCGTTCTTAATTTTTTTCAAAATCTCCCAGCCGTCAATCTGCGGCAAAACAATATCTAAAAGTAAGATTTCAAATTTTTCCTCTTTTAATTTTCTTAGTCCTTCTTCTCCATCAAAGGCTGTCTCAATTAAAAAACCTGCCTCTTTAAATTTAGTGGTGTAAATATCAACTAGAAACGGGTCATCTTCTACTAATAAAATTTTCTTCGGCATATTATTTTTCTTCTGCTACTCGTAAAACCTCCTCTATCGTAGTAACTCCTGATATTACTTTTAAAATCCCGTCTTGCTGCATAGTAATCATTCCCTGCCTTTTTGCCTCTTTAAGAATTTCTGTTTCAACAGGGTTTTTTAATATTATATCAGAAAGTTGATTGGTCATCGACAAAATTTCAAATAATCCAATTCGGCCCGAAAATCCCTCGTGATTACATTCTCGGCAACCTTGAGCTTCCCATATATAAAGAGGTTTTGGTATTTTAAAATTCTTTTTAACTGACAAAGGAAAATCATCAATTTCTTTCAAAATTAAGTCTTTAATTTCTTTTTTGGGCTTTACTTTTTTTCTACAATAACTACATAATTTTCTTACCAGCCTTTGAGCAATAGCAATGCTTAAAGTAGAAGGAATTAAATAAGGTTTAATTCCCAAGTCAAGCAGTCTTGGAATTACTCCAGCAGCATTGGAAGTGTGAACGGTAGATAAAACTAAATGGCCGGTCAAAGCGGCATGGGTAACTAAATTAGCTGTTTCTGTATCTCTAATTTCACCTACCATAATAATATCAGGATCTTGTCTGACGATATGTCTTAATCCCTGGGAAAAATCGTAGCCAATGCTTGATTTAACTTGAGATTGATTAATTCCTTCAATAAAATATTCCACCGGATCTTCTAAAGTAACGATATTCGACCCTTCTTTATTCAAGGCCTGTAAAATAGCGTAAAGAGTGGTAGTTTTTCCGCAACCAGTAGGGCCGGAAGATAAAATTAAACCATAAGGTCTTTCAATTGCCCGTTTAATTATGTTTAATTTTCCCTTTATTATTCCCAGGTCTTCAAAGGTTTTTAAACCTGTCGTAGGATCAAGAACTCTGATAGCTACTTTTTCTCCCAAGGTAGTAGGAAAAGTAGAAACCCGAAAATCAATATCTTTATTTCCAACTTTAGTTGAAAAACGGCCATCTTGAGGAATTCTAGTTTCATCAAGTTTCAAGCCAGAAAGGACCTTAATTCGAGCCACTACAGCTTGATGAACTCGGATAGGTAAAAAAATTGAGGAGCGAAGAATTCCCAATAACCTGAAGCGAATTCTTAATTTCTTTTGAGTTGGCTCAATATGAATATCGGAAGCCTTTCTTTCTACAGCATGCCTTAAAATTACAGCAACAATTTTAGTAATCGGAGCTTCTTCTGCCAATCTTTCAAATTCGGCAACTGTTCTTGGTTTAAATCCGGGCTTTTTTTCTTTCAGCTCTGTCCCTAATTCTTCTAAAGCTTTTCCTACTTCCTTTCTTAGAGTTCGATATTGCTTCAAAAGATTATTAAAAGTAGTAGGAGTAATAAGAAATATCTTATAATCAAATTTTTCTCTACGGGCCAAAAATTTCAAAGCTTCTTGAGAATTCAGATCTTCAGGATAAACCATACCTATCTCCAAAGTTTTACCCCTTTTAGATAAAGAAATCATTTTATAATATCTAGCTGTTTCTTCCGGAACCATTCCTAAAATTTCTAAAGGTACTTCTTCAGTAGTTATTTCTTTCAAAGGTATTTTTAAATTTTCGCTTTTCAGGCCAAATAAAAACTTTTCAGAACAAATCCGCTTTTCTAAAATTACTTCTTCTTCCTTCTTTTTAGTTTCTTTAATTTCAAATTCTAAAGCAGTAACTTTTTCTTTATTGATTATTCCTTTTTTAAATAATTGCTGTAATAAATACATATTATTCAGTTGGAGAAGAAGGAGTTAAAGGTAGAAAAGGTTGAAATGGGTTTTCCCGGCCGAACTCTACGCTTTCTCCAATTGACTCAATTTCAGTAAACGGCTCCAAATTTTTAAGAATAGGGTTTTCTAAAATATCAAAATTTATTTTCACCTTCTTAGTTTGTTCTAAGTTTTCTTTTGGAAGAATTATTTTCTCTCCGACAAAAAAACCTCGCCAAATAACTAAAATAGTGATTAAAACAATTGCTATTAAAATTAAGATAAACTGTTTTTGAATTTTTCTTTTTTCTAAAAAAGATATTGCCATATTAGTATGAATATGTTTTGATTTTTAGGTTAAAATCTATCGGACTTTCTATCTCGCCTTCTTTTACGGGAATAATTGAAAAAGAAATATTTTCTATTTCAATCATTCTAGCTGTTTTTTCTAAAGTAGAAAGAAAATTTTTAAAAGAATTATAAGAACCGGCTACGGTTAAATTGGTCTCTGTTTGTTGAAGTTCTTCACTCCATCCTTCTTTAATTAATTTTTCTTCAATATTATTAGTTGTACCAGGGCTTATTTTTTTTAGAACCAAGCCAGATCGTGAAACTGCTTTTTGGAAAAAATAACATAAATTGGAAATCTCTGGACCAATAGTAAGAGATGAATTAATTTTAGCCAGACTTTCCTCGTTTTCTTTAAGTTTTTTTGAGAAAGTATCAATTTTGGAAAAATAATCTTTCTCTGATTGAAGTTCTACTGTTTTTTCTCTAACTCTTAATTTAAATAAACTCAATTTTTGATAATTTGACACAACTAAACCTATTCCTAAAAATAGGATTAAGATAAGACAAATGATAATAGCGATGGGTCGAGGTATACTCATAATAATATTACTTAAAAAACTCAGTATCAAAAGAAAGTTCCAATGTAAAATTAACTCCTCCTCTTTCTCCTAGAGAAATTTTGGATAAACTAACACTTTTAATTGAAGGTTCGCGTTTTAAAATTTGAAGCTGCTGGCCCAATGCTAAAAAAGATTCTGCTTGACCAGAAAGAATAACTAAAGACCCTGAAGGATTTAAATTAGTTTGAGAAAACAAAATACGTGGGTGAGAAGTTTTTTCTAGAAAAGTAAAAAATTTTGAAGGGAAAAAATGATAAGAAAGCAGAAATCCAAAATCATTAATTTTTTTCTGATAGTTTAAAATTTCTTCTTCTTGAACAATTCTCTGAGAAGTTCTTTCTTTGTTAATTTCTTCTTCTAAATTTTTAAAAGCAATTAAAGATTTTCTCTGAAGATAACCTAAAATAAAGTAACTTAAAATACTGATTATAATAAGGCCAATTAAAATATAAAATAGAATTTTTAACCAGGAAGACAGAACAGCTGTCTTTCTGGGAATAATTTCAATAGCCATAAATGTTTGAAATTTTTTATTCTAAACCTCTTAAAGCTACTCCGATTGCTATAGCATAAGCAGGACCCATTTCTTTTAATATAGTTTCTAAAATTGGCGGGAAAAAAAGATTAGAAAAAGGGTTGGTTGTAATTACTTCTTTTTTAAAACAATCTTGAAAATATTCTTTTAAACCAGGCAGAAAAGCCGAAGCGCCAGCAATAATAATTTTTTGAGGAACTATTTGATTAAAACTTCTCAAAATCCTTTCAGTTTCTTTAATAATAACATCAATTAATGGAATTAATATCTGTTTTACATCAACAGCCGGAGATTCTTGAGATGTGGAGGACAAAATACCATATTTTTCTTTAAGACTTTCTGCTGTTTTATAATCAACACCCATTCCTTTAGATATTACTTCGGTTAATTCGTTTCCTGACATATCAAAACTGTAAGACATTTTCAAAACTTTTTTTTCAACAATACTGCAAGTAGTACTTTGAGCTCCAATATCTATTAGTAAAATCGTTTCTTTTTGTTCTCCAATTAAAGAACGCAAAAGGCCAAATACTTCAGCTTCCAAAGCCAAAAGTTTGAGTCCGGAAAGTTTAGAAATTTCCTTATACTGATTAATAACTTCATTAGGAACAGCTACTAAAAGAATTTTTAATCCTACTTTTTCTTGATTAGAAATATGACCTTCAATCACCTGCCAGTCTAAAGTAACTTCTGCCAAAGGTATAGGAACATAATGGCTTGCTTCATATCTAATAGCTTGAGGTAATTCTTCTTTGGTCATCGGGGGTAGATCAAAACTGGTAAAAAAAGTAGAAAAATCTGGAATAGAAAAAATAACTCTTTTGGTTCTAATTTTAGCTTCTTCTAAAACAGCTTTAATCGCACGGGAAATATCTTGAGTGGAAAGTAAAAGACTGCTTTTTTCAAAAGTTCGAAATGGTCTTTCATAAAGAACTTGAGAAGCTATTTCACCATAATTTTCTAATTTTCTTCTTTCTCCGCGGCGTGAAAGTTCCACCACTTTAATAGAAGATGTTCCAATATCTATACCTAAAGCTTTTTTAGGAATTATTTCTAATGGCATCCATATCATAGCTTTTAATATTATAGCATTATATTATAAAAATGGTATGTTTACAAAAATTCTTAACATTCTTTATCCTAAATTTTGTTTCAATTGCGGAAAAGAAGGAACTTATCTTTGCCAGGATTGTCAGAGTACTATGGCGATTTTAGATACTCATAAAATATGCAAAACAGCAAATCTAAAAGATTTATATTGGGCTCTTCCTTATCAAGGAAACTTAATAAAAAATTTAATCCGAAAGTTTAAGTATGAACCCTTTATTAAGGAGCTGGCTATTCCATTAACTTCTTTAATAATAAACCATTTTCAATTAATAGAAAAATCTTTTGCTGATTTTTCCAATTTTATTTTAATTCCTGTTCCTTTGGAAAAAAGAAAAATAAAATGGAGGGGATTTAATCAGGCTGAGGAAATTGGCAAAGAATTAGCTAAGTTGTTAAAAATTCCTTTAGTTTCCGACTGCTTAATTAAGACAAAAGAAACTCTGCCTCAAGTGAAGTTTAAAAAAGAAAAAAGAAAAGAGAATCTTAAAGAAGCTTTTTCAATAAAAAATAAAAAACAGGTTTCAGGCAGGAAAATTCTTTTAATTGACGATGTTTACACTACCGGCTCAACTATGGAAGAAAGCGCCCACGTCTTGAAAGACGCGGGCGCCACAGAAATCATCGGCGTTGTTGTTGCTAGAGGATAATTGCGGAGGGGGCGAGATTCGAACTCGCGAGTCCGTTAGGACGCTGGTTTTCAAAACCAGTGGAATAAACCGCTATCCGACCCCTCCAGATAAAAGCATTATCGCACTTTTTAGAAGATTTTACCAGAAAGAACACATAATAATAAGCCATAAATAAAATAGCCGACACATAGAATATCGGCTATTTCATTAGTTAAAATCCTTTATTTTTTCTTGGTTCGAAGTTGGACATCTGGCGGAGTAAGATGAAGCTAAAGCTTCATCTTAGCCTTTTACTCTCTGCGGAGAGGCAGGGATTCGAACCCTGGATACGGTTTAACCCGCATAACACATTAGCAGTGTGCTCCTTTCAACCACTCAGGCACCTCTCCAAATTATTTTTACTTTAACATTAAAATTTTAACAAATCAATTGATTTTAAGTGAATTTTATGATAATTTAAAAAAGCAACGCCCTTGTAGTTTAACGGATAGAACGGAAGCTTGCGGAGCTTCAAATAGAGGTTCGATTCCTCTCAAGGGCACATGGTGGCTATAGTGTAGCGGTAACACTGTTCTTTGTGGAAGAACCATCGCCGGTTCGAATCCGACTAGCCACCCAAACAAAAAAACAGGCTACGGCCTGTTTTTTTTAATCCATTAATTTATTTTTTCTCTTGGGCCTTTATTTTTAGAATTATTTCTTTTTTCTGCCTTAGAACTTTCAAAGAAACCTCCTCGCCAATTTTAACTTTCTGTAAAATATCGGCTAAGGAATTTTTCTCGGTAATTTTTTCTCCGTGGCATTCCAGAATAATATCATACTCTTTTATACCGGCTTTATCAGCTGCTGACCCTTTAACTATAGCTGACTCCCCTAAGACTTCTCTCACAATCAAAGCTCCGCAATCTACCGGCAGTTTATTTTTTTCAGATATCATTTTGTTCAAAAGAATATATCTCACTCCTAAAAACGGTCTTCTAATTTTTCCGTATTTTTTAACTTCTTCCAAATCTTTTTTGGCATAATTAATAGGAATAGCAAAACCAATGCTTTGAGCACCCATAACCATAGCCGTATTAATACCAATTACTTTTCCCTCAATATCAACCAAAGGACCTCCGGAATTTCCAGGATTAACAGCCGCATCAGTTTGAATTAGCCCTCTTAATCTCTCTGCTTGTTGTGAAAAAGGATGACCGGCAATAATCTGACGGGAAAGTCCGGAAACTATTCCTAGACTCACCGTGTCATGAAACTCTCCTAAAGCATTGCCAATAGCAATAGCTGTCTGGCCAAGTTCAATTTTTTCTGAGTCGCCAAATTCCAAATATGGCAGATTTTTAACATTTATTTTCAAAACAGCAATATCATTTATCGGGTCGCAGGACAGTATTTTTGCTGAATATTTTTTATCAGGTTCTAAAACAACCGTGTAATCGGCTTTAGGATCATCAACCACATGAGCACTGGTAATAACATAACCTTCGGGAGAAACGATAAAACCTGAACCTCCGCCTAATTTTGTCTTTTCTTTTTTACCGTTAAGCTTGGGCATAATAAACTTTTGGTTACCGTAAGGAAAAAAATAAAAACCTTCCACTTTAGGTAAGTCTTTGCTGATTACAATAGTAATAACGGCAGGACAAACTTTTTTGGCTATTTCAACAATAGATAAACATTCTGACATATATTTTATTTTGACATAAAAAAATATTGTCAACAAGAGGAAAACTTGCTAATATATTTCTAAAGCCCTTGTAGCTCAACAGGATAGAGCGGCTCACTCCTAACGAGCAGGTTAGAGGTTCAATTCCTCTCAAGGGCACCAGGGGCCCGTGGCTCAATTGGCAGAGCATCAAGATGGCATCTTGAGGGTTACCGGTTCAAGTCCGGTCGGGTCCACTATGCGAATTGCTGTCCTTGAACCAGGCGCCTGGGGCACTGCCCTGGGCATTATTTTAAATAAAAAAAATGAAGTAAGTTTCTGGTATCAAAACCCTGAACTTGTTTTGAATTTCAATAAGTTTAGAAAAAACGACAGACTGCCTGATATTAAAATTCCTCAAGAGATTTTTATTTCCTCTGGCCTAAAAAAAATAGTCGAGAAAGCTGATTTGATTATTATTGCTTCTCCTTCTTTTAATTTCAGAAAAACTTTATCAGAGCTGAAAATTGTTATAGGTAATACCCGTGATAATTTACCTCCCCTATTAGGAATCGCCAAAGGCATTGAAAAAGAAACTTTAAAAGTTCCTTCCCAAATTGTTGAAGAGTTTTTTCCAAAAATTTCTTACGCTCATTTGTCCGGACCTGGCTTTGCTAAAGAAATTATCAGAGGGATAAAAGCTGAAGAGGTTATTGCTTCTAAAAATAAATTTTTATTAAAAGAGCTCGGGAAAGTTTTTCAGAATAGTAGTCTAAAAGTTTCCACAACTTCTGATTTAGTAGGCGTTCAATTAGCCGGCGCTTTGAAAAATGTTTTATCTATCGGCATCAGCCTGGTAGAGGCAAAAGGCGACAAAGATACTTCAATCGAAAAAAAATTAATTGATTTTGGATTGAATGAAATGGCAAAAGTTGGCAAAGTAATGGGAGCTAAAAAAAATACTTTCTGGGGACCGGCAGGGCTTGGAGATTTGGTTTTAACTTCAACTAATCCTCTTTCCCGAAATTTTCAATTTGGCAAACACCTTATTTCTGACACTCAGAAACTGAGAAAAGATATTACTGAAAGAAAATTAACAGTTGAAGGTTTTGAAAGCGCTTTTGCCTGCTATCAATTGGAAAAAAATCACAAATTGGATTTACCGATGATAAACGAGATTTACAAAGTAATCTATGAAAATAATTCTCCAGAAGAAACAATTGAAAATTTAATAAAGTTAGTATAAACTGGAGGCGTGCGAGAGTGGTTGAATCGGGCAGTTTCGAAAACTGCTATGGTTGAAAGACCATCGAAGGTTCGAATCCTTCCGCCTCCGCATAAAAATTTTAATGCTTAATAAATTTTTTAAAAAAAAGAAAAAAACGCCTGAAAACTTGAAAGAAATTTTAGCTTCTTTTGAGGATTTAAAAAAGAATTTTAAAAAGCTTTCTGCAGAGTTAGATAGTTTAAAAAAAGAAAGTCAGTTTTCAATTCAAAAAGTCGGCATAGTAAGATTTAATCCTTTTTCCGAAGTTGGCAGCGATCAAAGCTTTTCAGTCGCCCTGCTTGATAATAATGATAACGGAGTAGTTATTACCAGTCTTTATGCCCGAGAAGGAAACAGGGTTTATGGAAAACCGATTCTAAATTGCCAGTCCCAATATCTTCTGTCTCAAGAAGAAAAACAAGCAATAGAAAAAGCTAAACAACAAAAAAATGGAGAAAACAACGAAAAATTCAATCCGCAGACCGCCGGTGGTAGTGATTCTCGGACACGTTGATACGGGAAAGACTACAATTTTGGACTATATTAGAAAAACTCACGTTGTTCAAAAAGAATCAGGTGGTATAACTCAGCATATTGGAGCTTATCAGGTTGTTGAGAGCGGAAAAAAAATAACCTTCATTGACACACCAGGCCATGAAGCATTTTTTCAAATGCGCTCCAGGGGAGCTAAGGTGGCTGATTTGGCTGTTTTGGTTGTAGACTCTACGGAAGGAATCAAAGCTCAAACTAAAGAAGCTATTTCTCATATTAAAAAATCAGAAATTCCCATGATTGTGGCTTTGAATAAAATCGATAAACCGGGAGCTAATCCGGAAAAAGTTAAAAAAGAATTAGCAGATTCTGATGTTTTAGTTGAAAGCTTGGGCGGAAAAATTCCTTCGGTTGAAGTTTCAGCTATTGAGGGCAAAGGAATCCCCGAACTTTTGGAATTAATATTATTGGTAACTGAAATAGAAGATCTAAAAGTTGACATTGAAAAACCGGCTCAAGGAATAGTAATTGAATCTTACTTAGACAAGTTAAGAGGAGCAACTGCTACTCTGCTTATTAAAGAAGGCACATTAAAAAACGGAGATATTTTAGCTACAGATTCTGCTTTCGGAAAGGTAAAGAAATTAGAAAATTTTCAAGGAGAGCCGATTGAAGAAATACTGCCTTCCGACCCTGCTATTGTTATTGGTTTTGAAACGGTTCCCAAAGTCGGAGAAAACTTTAAGGTCTTTCCTAATTTAGAAACAGCTAAAAACGAAACTAAAACTCCGGAAAAAAGAGTTTTTGAAAATTTAGAAGCTTCTGCAGACCAAAAAGTTCTAAATCTTATTTTAAAAACCGATGTTGTCGGTTCTATCGAGGCTGTTGAAGAAATTTTAGCTAAATTACCCCAAGAAAAAATAGTTTTAAGAATTTTGAAAGCAGATGCAGGAGAGATAAACGAGAACGATATAAAACTGGCTAAGAGTGAAGAAGAAAGAGCATTAATTTTAGGTTTTCGGGTAAAAGCAAACCCAATAGCTAGAATGTTAGCCGAAAGAGAAAGAATCAAAATTATGACTTTCGAAATAATTTATGATTTAGTAGAGGGAATATCTAAATTTATGGAAAAAGGAATTCAGCCCGAGAAAGTACGAACTGATTTAGGAAAAGTTAAAGCTTTAATAATCTTTTTGACCGAAAAGAACCGTCAGATTGTCGGAGGAAAAGTTCTGGAAGGCAATGTTAAAAAAGGAGTTTTAATTGAAGTTTTACGTGGAGAAAAAATTGTCGGCAAAGGAAAAGTAGTCAATCTCCAAAAAAATAAAAAAGATATTGACCATTCTTCAAAAGGAGAAGAATGCGGTATTCTTTTTGAAGGAGATATAAAAATCGAACAAGGAGATATTCTAGTGATATATGAAATCACGTATTCAAAGAGTTAATCAACTGATAAAAAGAGAGATTTCTCAGATTGTCTTGAAAGAGTTTGATTTTCCCAGAAATATTTTAGTAACAATAACCAGGGTTGAAACTACAGCCAATTTGATAGAAAGTAAAATTTATGTTTCAGTAATGCCAATAGAGAAATTTCCAGAAGTTTTCTTTGAACTAAATAAGAAAATCTACGGAATACAGCAAGAATTGAATAAGCACTTGCGAATGAGGCCGATTCCTAAAATTGAATTTATCGAGGAAAAAGAAACAAAAGAAGCAGGAAGGATTGAAAAAATTTTAGAGGAAATAAAAAAAGAAAAATATTGAAAACGAGCGAGCGATTGCGAAAAGGACAAAAATGAGATAAAATAAAATATTGGCGGCGTGGCGAAATAGCAACGCATTGGTCTGCAAAACCAATATACGTGGGTGCAATCCCCACCGCCGCCTTAATAAATGCGTAAAAAGAAATATCTATTAAATGAAAAATTTTTTGATAGATGGTCACCAGAGATGGCTTATGTTTTGGGGTTTTGGTTTGCTGACGGGTATATGCGTCATGAAAAGTCTTATAGAATTATATTTAATTCAAATCGGGATTATCCTTTACTCTTACAGATAAGAAAATGTTTAAAGTCTAATCATCGGATTTACCAACGGAAAGATAAAGAAGATTATCAGTTAATTCTATATTCAAAACAAATGTATTTAAAATTAATGTCTTTGGGAGGAAGACGATGTAAAAGTAAGGTCGGGAGATTTCCTCAAGTGCTCAATAAATATTTGTCAGATTTCCTTCGGGGCTATTTTGATGGTGACGGAAGTGTATTTTATACAACCTATATCCACACAAAAACTAAAAAACTTCGTACAGAATTAAGAAGCAATTTTACTTCTGGAAGCCCAAAATTTTTAGAAGACCTCCAGGGTATTTTACTAGATACTTTAGGATTTATTAGAAAAAAGATATGTCCATACAATGAAGGAGCTTCATGGAAATTAGGTTACGGAACGAGAGATACTTTAGAATTATTGCGGTTTATGTATTATTCTAATTACCCAATAGGATTAGAAAGAAAAGCTATTTTCTTAACGGAAATAAAAAAATAAAAACTTAATTATTTTTACTTGCCCGGGTGTCGTAACTAGGTAACCGAGCTTGACTTAAAATCAAGTGGGAGAAATTCCGTGTGGGTTCGATTCCCACCCCGGGCACAGAAAGCCCCGCCAGAATATATTCTGGCGGGGTTGTTTTATCGTAAAATTATCAAAACTTTTTAATTCTCCAGAACTTCTATATAGGTTCTTTTAGCTCCAAAATCTTTAGCTTCTCCGTAAGAAGCAAACCAAATATCAACGTGATAATATCCTTTTTTCCAATGCATCCTGTCTTCAACAGTAAAAACTCTATCCCCATAAAGTTCGGGGATCTTGATTTTTGTTCCGAATGGAAGCAAATTATTGGCTACAATTCCATCTTCGACCCAAGTCCCGGCTGCCGTAATAAAGGGATCATTGTCAGTCTGAGAACGAGTACTGGAATAAGCCGTTATTACAACGCTTATTTTTCTAACTGTTTGAGGTGGATTAAAAGGCTCTGCTGTTGCTAAAAGACTGTTTCCTTCAATCATAACCAAATTTTCCAAAGTTTGAATTTCAGTTTGGCTTTCCTGTTTTTGACCTTCTGTCTTAAGAACAGGTATTAAGCTGATAAAAATTCCGAATCCTATTATAATAATCGCTAAACTTCTGCCCCATTTGGGGCTTTCTAAGTGAATATCCATTTTAAAACCCCTAAAAAGGGATTTTATTATATTAACTTATCCACAGAAGATGTCAATAGAACAATTAAAGAAAGCTTGCTTTCTTTTCAAGTTTTATTTGAGCGGGTGAGCAGAATTGAACTGCCGTCACCTCGTTGGCAACGAGGCGTAATAGCCACTATACGACACCCGCATTTGGTGCCGCGGGCCGGACGTGCGCCGGCTACCTCATCTTTTTCAGAGATGCGCTCTACTACATGAGCTACCGCGGCATAATAAATCCAGTGGGCGCTAGAGGATTTGAACCTCTGACCTTTCGGATGTAAACCGAACGCGCTAAGCCACTGCGCCAAGCGCCCTGATGTGCCCAGGGCGGGACTCGAACCCGCAAGCTCTTACGAGCACAGCACCTCAAGCTGCCGTGTAAACCAATTCCACCACCTGGGCCTATTTCTCCTTTCTCTCCTTTAATCTGGATTTTCTTCCCTTCGCTTTTCTTAAATAATAAAGCTTAGCCCTTCTTGCTTTTCCTTTTTTTAAAACTTCTATTTTTTCCAGAGTTGGCAAATGGAGAGGAAAAATTTTTTCCACCCCAATCCCTGAAATCACTTTTCTAACCGTAATAGTTGAAGTGATTCCTTTTCCATGCTTTTTAGCTAAAATTTGACCCTCAAAGACCTGAATTCTTTCTTTGTCTCCTTCTTTGATCTTTTGATAAACTTTAACTATGTCTCCAGGTCGAATATCAGGCAAATCTTTTTTAAATTGAATTTTATTAAATGTTTCTAATTTAGTTTCAGTCATATTTTTTCTAATACTTTTTTTAATTCTTCCGGTAATTCTGATTTAAATTCTTTCATTTTTCCATCCGGCATTTTAATTTTTAAATAAGTAGCATGTAAAAATTGTCTTTTCAGTCCCTCGGGACAAGGCTGGTTTTTAAAGCCGTACACTTCATCCCCAGCAATCGGATGAGAAATATAAGACAAGTGAACTCGGATCTGATGTTTCCTGCCAGTCTGAGGCTCAGCTTCAATCAAATCATAATCTTTGAATCTTTGCAACATCTTATATTCAGTAATTGCTTTTCTTTTATTTTCAACTCCTGGCTCAAGAAAAAGATAAACTTTCTGTTTTTTCCTGTCATTTGGAGAACGGCCGATTAAAGTTTCAACTTTACCCTCTTTATCTTTAAGATTACCTATTACCAAAGCTAAATATTTTTTTTCTACTTTTCTTTCTTTAAACTGTTTTTGTAAAAAATCTAAAGTTTTATCATTTTTTGCTATCAATAAGATTCCCGAAGTATCTTTATCCAAGCGATGAACTCTTTTTTCAAAACTATCAGAATTTACACCAGCCGGTTTATCAATTACTAATACGTTCTCATCTTTATAAATAACTTTCATATGTGGGCGGTAGAGGATTCGAACCTCTGAAACCTCATACACGTCAAGTATGCGCTCTAACCAGCTGAGCTAACCGCCCTGGTGCGCCCGGCAGGATTCGGACCTGCGACCTTGGCCTTATAAGGACCCTGCTCTGCCCCTGAGCTACGGGCGCGTTTTATACTTTTTTAATTTTTACTTTCAGAGATTTTCCTTTTTTTGTTATTTTTATCGCAGGTTCGGTTTTCTCATATCCTTTTACTTTCGTTGGATTCAATAATTTTTCAAACTCTTCTCTCTCTATAGTTTCTTTTTCAATCAGAACTTTAGCAACTTTTTCTAATAATTTTTTCTTTTTAAGCAAGATTTTTCGAGCCTGGATTTCAGCATTTTTAATAAATTTAGCTACTTCTTTATCAATTTCAGCCGCTACTTTTTCCGAATAGTTTCTTTGCTCCGAAATTTCTTTTCCAAGAAATACCATTTCTTCTTTCTCTCCAAAGGAAACTGGTCCCAAGGAAGACATCCCATATTCCTTTACTAGCTTCCTGGCTAATTGTGAAGCTTTTTCTAAATCATTGGTTGCTCCGGTAGTTACTTCTCCAAATTTCAATTTCTCAGCGCAGTATCCTCCTAGTAAAGTAGCCATTTCGGCTAAAAATTCTGACTTGGTCTTGATTCTTCTTTCTTCTCTCGGCATCTTTAAAGTATAGCCGGCTGCCGGTCCTCGGGCAACAATTGAAATTTTTCTAATCGGCTCAGCTTCTATTGAAAAAGTAGAAACCAAAGCATGACCTGCTTCATGAAAAGCAGCAA
>CAYUYO010000006.1:1218-30553 GCA_964449385.1 uncultured Candidatus Saccharibacteria bacterium | reverse complement strand
GTTCTAACCATCCTGCTTAGGATATTTAATTTAAGTTCAAAAAACGGTTTGCTCCCCTAGTCGGTCTCGAACCTGTAGTTTAAGGGAGAAATGAGGACTTTTTAAGGGTGTCTCACAATGCCTCTCGGTCGGGATGCTTTTAAACTAAGACAAGACAAATGAAATAGTATAAAAGGTTTTACCTCTTGTAATAAACTTGGTTTTTAATTTTCCAGCGACGAAAATAAACCAATTTTACTATTTCACTAACTATAAAGTAGCCAATAATTAAAGATAGAACGATTAATAAAGACGGAAGAGGAGGAGAAGTGAAATGGAGAACCTCTTTTCCAAAATTTGTAAAAGGTAAAATGATTGTAATTAGGAAAACAAAAAAAGAAATAGCCATTAAGGAAAAACTTGGTTTTTTTGTTTTTAAGAAAAAATGTGAAGTTCTGATAGAAAATATAAGCACGATTTCCGTTAAAATACTTTCGATAAACCATAGGGTTTGTAAAAGAGCCGGCTGGACTTTGTGAAAAATGCCAAAGAAAATAAAGTCGAAAATAAAACTAACAAAACCCAATAAAATAATAAGTAAAAATACTTTATTTAATAGATAGAATTTTGGCTTTTTCAGTTCTTCGGTATCAACATTATCTGAAGCTACGCTAATTAGGGGAAAATCCGACAAAAGATTAACTAACAAAATTTGAACTGGCAGCATCGGTAAAAAAGGGATCATCAGGGAAATCAAGGCTATTGAATAAAAATTGCCGAAATTACTAGCTAAAGTACATTTGATATATTTATTTATATTGGAAAAAATGCGCCTTCCCTGCTTGATACCGTTGACAATTACTTTGAGGTCTTTTTTAAGTAGGATAATATCTGAAACTTCCCGAGAAACATCGGCGGCTTCCTTAACGACGATGGCTAAATTGGCGATTTTCAAGGCTGGGACATCATTAATTCCCTCTCCTAAAAATCCAACTTCATATTTTTTCTGAAGGGTTTCAATAATTTTATATTTTATTTGGGGGGAAATTCTGGCAAAAACTGAAAATTCTTCACAAGCTTTTACAAAATCATCTTCTGGCAAAGAATCCAGTGTTTTTCCTAAAATAACTTTGCCGGGGTCTTCAATTAATCCTACTTCTTTTGCCACCTGACCTGCTACCTCCTTGCTATCTCCGGTTAAAATTTTAATATTAATGTTTAATTTTCTAGATAGACGAATTGCATCTTTAGCGGTTTTCTTAAGTGGGTCAGAAAAAGAAAAATAGCCCAAGAAGTTCAGTCCATTTTCATCTTTCCCTGAAAAATTTTTATTTGTAAATTTTTTAAAGCCGACTGCCAGAATTCTTTTTCCTGTCTTACCCTGTTCTTCTATCTCTTTCTTTATAGTTTCTCTACTTTGATCACTTTCAATTTCTGAAGATAACTTAAGAATGATTTCTGGCGCCCCTTTTACAATTAGAACTAAATTTTTATCTTTATCTTCCAAAAGTGTGCTATTTCTAAGTCTTAAAGTGTTAAAAGGAATTTCAGAGATTACCCGAAAATTTTTGAGAGAATCGCGTATTTTTTTAGAAGTCTTTTCAAAAAGGGCAAAATCAAAAGGATTAAGAGCTGATTCAATTTCTTCTTCAACATAAGAAGAAGATAAAAGACCATAAAGTAAACATTTTTCTTTATCTTGGGAATAAATATTTTCTAATTTAAGTTTATTTTCAGTCAAAGTACCGGTTTTATCAGTACACAAAATTTCAATATCTCCCAAGCCTTCTACTGCTGACAGCCTTCTAATAATAACTTTCTCTTTAGCTAAATTTAAAGCTCCACCAGAAAGAGAAAAAGTAACCACTAACGGCAAGGCTTCAGGGATAATACTCACTATTAAAGCAATGGAAAAAATTAAAAAATCGAAGAAATTCGCTGTCCCTTTAATTATCAGGTTGACCAAGAAAACAAAAACAATTGTTATCACAACTATCTTTAAAATAGTTTGGGACAATTTGAGAAGGTTTTTTTCGTAAAAGCTTTCTCGAGTAGTTCCTGCGGCTAATTTTGTTATTTCACCAAGAATCGTCTTTTTACCTGTTCCGATTATTACTCCCTCAGCTTCTCCAGAGATTACTGAAGTACCAGCAAAAAGAATATTTTTTGCTTCAAAGATTTCTTTTGTTTCTTTCGAAAGGGGCTCTGTAATTTTTCCGACTGGAAATGGCTCTCCAGTTAAAACTGATTCATCAACTAAAAAGTTTTGGATTTTTGTAATTCTTAAGTCAGCAGGAATAATATTGCCTGGTTCAAGCAAAATCACATCTCCGGGAACTAAAAACCTTTTATCAATGATTTGCTCTTTTCTTCCTCTTAAAACCCTTACTGTTGAAGGAAGATATCTTCTCAAAAGTGAAACAGCCCTTTGAGCCTTAGCTTCCTGAAAAAAACCTAAGAAAACATTAATAAAAACAAATAGTAAAATTAAAAACCCGTCAATCCTCTCACCAATTGAAAGGGCAATAACTGAGGCAATAAAAAGAAGATAAATAAATGGTGATTTAAATTGCCTTAAGAAAATATCAAACAATCCAACTTCCTTAGTTTTGACTTCATTAAAACCGTAATCTTTCAAACGTTTTCTTGACTCTTTTTCTAATAGGCCACTCTTAGAGGTTTTTAAATCGTCAAAAATCTCTCTTGTATTTTTAATTGTATATTTAGAAAAACTCATTAAATTTTAAGTATATTTTTTTTATTTTACCGAAAAACCGCTAGTTTGGCGATTTTATGTGGCTCGGTCTCCCAGACGCCTCACTATCCTTGCTCCCCACTCAGGTTCAGAACCATCTTTTGAGAGGTAAAACCGAAGCTTTTCCTGACGAGAACGGGTCAGTTTCACAAAAATCATCTGCTCCCCCAACTGGACGCTATTAGAACCTATCTAATGATTAGCTCATTTCTCGCAAAGCCTTAATTCTTTCTTCAACTGGTGGGTGGGTCATAAACATCTTTGTTAACCAGTTTTGAGATTGGTTTCCTTTAAATGGCGAGGAAATAAAAAGATGGGCGGTAGAAGTATTAGCTGTCTTCAAGGGAGTTGAATCAGCAGAAATTTTCTCTAAGGCCCGGGCCAATCCTTCTGGATAACGAGTTAGGAGAGCACCGGTGGCGTCGGCTAAAAACTCTCTCTTGCGAGAAATAGTCAAACGGATTAGAGCGGCTACGATTGGAGCTAAAATCGCTGCCGCAATTCCTAAAATCATTATAATCTGACCACCAGAATCTCTGGAGTCTCGTCTTCTTATCCCACCCCAGAAATTGATTCTTAAAAATAAATTAGAGAGCAAAGCCACAACCCCCACCAAAATTATAATTGCTGTACCTAAAAGCATATCTTTATTCCCAATATGAGAAAGTTCATGGGCAATCACTCCTTCTAATTCTGCTCTATCTAATTTTTCTAAAAGTCCTCTGGTTACCGCTACCACAGAGTGATTTTGGTTTCGACCAGTAGCAAAAGCATTGGGTTGCCTTTCTTCAATTATATAGATTTTGGGCAGGGGGAGACCGGCAGCAATAGAGAGATTTTCAACGATTCTATAAAGTTCGGGGTTATCCCTTTTTTCAATTGGTTTAGCATGAGTCATTGCCAGAATGATTTTATCCGAATGCCAATAACTCAAAAAGCTTTGGAAAATGGCTATAATTACTGCTACAATCAAGAAAATATAATTATCTAGCAAAAAACTAAAAAGCCAGCCTAGGGCAATAATAAAAATTAAAAAGGTAGTAATCAAAAGCCAAGTCTTGCGGTTATTAGATTCCGCTTGAGTATAAAGAGTAGCCATTCTAAATTAGGAATTAGAAACTTACTTTTACCGGTTCTCTTTTTTCTGGCTCTTCTAATTCAAATAATTCCATCTGCTTGAACTTAAAAATAGAAGCAATAATATTAGCTGGAAAACTCTCTATTTTGATATTTAGATCTCTAACATTCCCATTATAAAAACGCCGGGCAGCTTGAATTTTGTCTTCAGCGTCTCTCAATTCTCTTTGCAACTCCAAGAAGTTTTCTGAAGCTCTAAGTTGAGGGTAATTTTCTGAAACAGCAAAAAGAGTTTTTAGAGTACCAGAAAGTACGTTTTCTGCTTCGCCCTTCTCTTTTAGAGTTTGGGTTCCCATTGCCCTAGATCTAGCCTCGGTTACCTTCTCAAAAACTTCTCTTTCGTGAGTAGCGTATCCTTTTACTGTTTCTACTAAATTGGGAATCAAGTTATATCTTCGCTTTAGCTGAACATCAATATCTGCCCAGGCTTCTTTGGCTCGGTTCTTGAATTTTACTAGCCCGTTATAAGCAAAAATGGTCCCAAGAATAAGAATGGAAAGAATGCCTAGAATAATCCACAAAATAGTCATATTTTAAAAACCTGCCAATCAGCGACTCGCCCTTTCTTTGTGTCACTATATAAAATAGAAAAAGAGAGTAATTAGCAAGTTAATTAAGACATTAGATTTCCCGACCTTTACTCACTAAACTTAAAATCTGCTTTCATTATAGCAGGTTTTAATAATTTTAAAAAAGATTGGCTCCGTATTGTGAACAACGTTAGAACTAAGATTATGGAAGCTAAAGAGGTTTATGTGCTTGATTTAGCTTATTTGGACGGACGATTTCAGGACCTGGTTTTATATAATTCAAGTAAGTGATGATATTGCCAATCTCGTTCTTTAGCTACGACCGCATCGGAATTAGTAGCTCTATGGATAGCCTGTAGGGCATAAATTGCAGAACCAATAGAATGAGTTGGAACATGGGCAGTTGCCACTGCTTGACCTGCAGTACGGGCAGCAGAACGAGCCGCATTATCCTCTCCTATCTCACGGGCTGCAGCATGAGATGCAAGCGAAGCTTTGCGTATAACAGCCATACTAAACACTCCTGTATTTATCCATGCTTGAAGTGCTTTGATAGCGTTTCGGGGTCGATGATCTCTTGGATATTTTTTTTTAAAATAGGGCAAAACACGCTCTGCACAATCAATTGCCCAGACGGCTAATGTTTTATGGTTAGTTTTTTTCATCAGTTCTACAGTTCTCTTGTCTTTATATTGTGTAAGTGAAAATTTAGATTTTTTCATTCATTAAGTATAACATAAAACCCCGCTATGCGAGGTTTTTATTTTCCACAAGTTTCAGCTCCGTATTATGAATAACATTAGAACCAAGATTATGGAAGCTAAAGAGGTTTATGTGCCGGATTTGGCTCGGGGACAGGGATTCGAACCCCAATTTTCAGAGCCAGAATCTGACGTCCTACCATTAGACGATCCCCGAATGAAATTAAATTTTAAGGTATTTTCTGACCGCTAAGATACTGGAAATTACTCCTAGGCCAATACCAATAGCTAACTGAATTAAAACAATGACCCAGAAACTGCTAGTAAAGAAATTCCAAATATTAAGGCCGGGAAATAAAAACTCAATTTTAGGACTAAAGAACCAGCAGCTCAAAGCAACTATTAAAAAACAAATCAAAGTTGCCAGAATCCCGGAAATTGCCCCTTGAATCAGAAACGGCCCACGAATAAACCAATTACTCGCTCCTACCAGCCGTTGAACCTCAATCTCTTCTTTTTGGTTAAAAATAGCCAATCTGATTGTGTTGAAAACAACCAATGCGGATATAACAGCTAAAATTATAGCCAGAACAATACCGGTTTTCTTTGCTTCTGAAGTTAAACTAAAGATTTTATCAATCACAGGCTTTCTTTGATAGTAGTCAACCTTTTCAATCAAACCTTCAAAAGCAGGATCTTCAAAAAAACTTGCCACTGCTTGATATTGGCTGGCTGTAAACGCTCTGATGTTTAAAGTAGCTAAAAAGGGATTTCCTCCCACTTCTTCCAATGATTCCATTAAAATAGAATCGTCCTTATGTCTTTGGTTAAACTCATCCAAGACTTCTTCTTTTGAAATATAACTGATATTCTCCACCTCGGGAATTTTAGAAAGTTCTTCTTTAATATTTAAAATATCTTCCTCTAAGGCTGTGTTGTTAAAATAAACTGAAATGTCGGCTTTCTCTTGTATAGTAGAAATTAAAAATTTACTAATGTCTTTTAGAAAGAAAATAGAAGTTGCCAATGAAATCGCCATTATCATAACAAAACAAGTAGCTATCGATAAGCTGCCGTCCCTGGAAAAATTTAACCATCCTGATTTAAATATTCTTTTAATTGAAGTAAGCATAATTATAAAACAAACCTTCCTTTTTCTTCATCTCTAATGATTCTACCTCCTTCTAAAGTAATTACTCTTTTACCCAAAGAATTAATAATTTCCTTATTATGGGTTGCTAAAATAATCGTTGCTCCTAAATTATGAATTTTTTGAAAAAGACGCATAATATCTAAAGTGTTGTATGGATCAAGATTGCCGGTAGGTTCATCGGCTAAAATAACATCTGGCCTATGAATTAAAGCTCGGGCAATGGCCGCTCTCTGACGTTCTCCAGCTGAAAGTTCATTCGGGAAATTCTGAGCTTTATTTTCCAAACCGACAATTTCTAAAACCTGATTAACGTCTCTGGCAATTTCTTCATCCGTTGCTCCGATTACTTCCATAATATAAGCAATATTCTCATAAGTTGTTTTTGAAGGAAATAATTTATAATCCTGAAAAACAGCACCAATCTTTCGCCTAAATTGAGGAAGGTTTCCTGGTTTTACTTTAGAAAGATCTTGTCCGCTAAAAATAATTTTGCCTTGAGTCGGTCTTTCTTCGGCTAAAATGATTTTCAATAATGTACTTTTGCCTGCTCCTGATTTTCCAACAATAGAAACAAATTCTTTTGGCTTAACCTCAAAAGAAATATTATCTAAAGCTAAAGTTGGTATTGAATGAGTAGGAAAAATTTTAGTAATATTTTGAAATTCAATCATCTGTTTTTATTTCTGCTGTTATAAACTTGGTTAAATCCCCATCTAAAACAGTTTCAACATTAGAAGTTTCAATTCCAGTTCTTAAATCCTTAATTAGCTTATAAGGGTGTAAAACATATGAACGGATTTGATTCCCCCAGCTCGCGGAAATCTGCTCGCCTTTAATTTTCTTTAATTCTTTTTCGGTTTTTTGAGCTTCTAATTGATAAAGTTTTGCTCTCAAAATTTTCATTGCTCTGTCTTTATTTAATCCTTGCAATCTTTCTATTTGGCAGGTTACTTTTATCCCGGTAGGTAAATGAGTAATTCTTACTGCAGACTCCCTTTTATTAACATACTGTCCGCCTGGCCCAGAAGCTCTAAAGGTATCTAATTTTATATCATCTGGTTTAATTTTGATTTCAACTTCTTCTTCTTTGGTAATCTCGGGAATTACTTCAATTAAAGCAAAAGAAGTATGTCGGAGAGATTTCGCGGAAAAAGGAGAAATCCTAACCAATCTGTGAACTCCCGTTTCTTTTTTTAAAAACCCGTAAGCCCAGTTGCCTTTAATTTCCAAGGTTGCCGATTTAACTCCTATTCTTCCTTCAGGACCTCCTCCTTCTCCGAAAGACTGATGTAAAATAACAGTTTTATATCCCTTTCTTTGGCAATATCTTTCATACATTCTAAGAAGAAGAGCTGCCCAATCTTGAGCATCCTGACCGCCGGCTCCAGACAATATAGTTAAAATAGCATTATTTTTGTCGTATTTTCCCGAGAGAAAAAATCGCAATTCTTCGTCTTCCAATTTAATTTCAAATTCCTCAATTTCTTTCTCTGTTTTCAATCCGACTAATTCTTTCTTTAATTCATTAAAATCAACAACTTCTTTTCTTAGATTACTCAATTCCTGATTGATTTTTACTGCTTTTTCCTTGTCCTGCCAAAAATTCGGTTTCTGAATCTCATTTTCTAATTCTTTAATTTTTTCTTCTTTTTTTACCAGGTCAAAGACAGTCCTCCAGACGGAAGAGTTGTTTTTCTAATTTTTCAATTTTATCTAAGATATTTTCCATACTTTTTCAAATATATCATAAATTTTTCCAAAATAAAAGAGCCAGCGGTCGGACTTGAACCGACGACCTGAGTTTTACGAAAACCCTGCTCTACCACTGAGCTACGCTGGCCAAGCGGGATACCGGAATTGAACCGGCGCACCAACCTTGGGAAGGTTGTGTACTACCACTATACTAATCCCGCAATTTTAAAATCCAAAATTTTCCAAGAATTTTTGCCACAAATTTTTCCCTTGTTTTTCTTTAATTTCTCCTTCTTCCGGAAGCAACACCACAATTTGTTGTTCGCCAGGTTTTTTATACCCCTGTTCTCTGGCTTTTTCCTCCCAGTAATCTTCTCCTTCTGCCTGAAAAATTCCGGCTTCCAGTTGTTCTTTTTTTTGTTTTAAGGATTGAATTTGCTCGTTCAAATTCTCAATTTTACTTGATAATTCGCTTCTTTTTTTAATTATTCTAAAACTAGAAAAGATCAAAAAACTAATTATGGAAAAGAGTAAAAACCCGATTAAAACAGAAAAAAATATAGTTTTGAAAGAGCACCCCTTTCTATTTTTCCTTATTTTTTGTATCATAGATTAATGTCAAAAAGAAAGAACAATATCTTTAGAATAGTCTGGGTTATTTTAATTTCCTTGGTAGTTTTAAGTATGCTTGGTTTTTTAATAGCTCCTATGGCTAGAAGTTGGTAACTAATAAATGGTAACAGGTTTTTTATTTGTTTTCAACTTTTAAATATCTCTAAAAACACTCTTGAGGGAATTTGAACTTGGCCTTTTTCTTTCAATTCTTTCTTGCCTTTTTTCTGTTTTTCCAACAATTTTTTCTTCCTGGTATAGTCGCCACCGTATAAAGGAGCTATAACGTCTTTTCCTCTAGCTCTAATTGTTTCTCTGGCAATAACTTTTCCCTGACAAACCGCCTGTAAAGGAACGGAGAAAAGTTGAGATGGTAAAAATCTTTTTAGCTTTTCAACAATTTGTCTTCCCTCTTTTAAAATTTGAGTTTTAGGAACGATTTTGGAAAAAGCTTCTTCTTTTTTTCCGGCAATCAAAACTTCTAATTTTACCAAATCAGCTATCCGGTACTCTAAAAACTTATAATTTGCAGAAGCAAAGCCCTGGCTCAAACTTTTAAGATTGTCATAAAATCCCTTGATAATTTCCCTTAAAGGAACTTCATATATTAAAACAACCTTATCCTGGCTAATATAGTTGGTTTCAATATTCTTTCCTTCCAGACTTTCCAAAAGTTCTAAAACGCGGCCGAGAAAACTCTGAGGAGTGGTTACTTCTAACCGCACCCAGGGTTCTTTTATTTCTTTAATATATTCAGCAAAAACAGGAAAATCTGAAGGAGAATAAATGGAAATTTCTCTTCCTTTTTTATCAATAATTTTACAAACCGCCGAAGGAGTAGAAATCACCAAGTTCAAACCAAATTCCTGATAAAGCCTTTCCGAAACTATTTCTCCGTGTAAAGAGCCCAAAAATCCGCAGCGATATCCCCTGCCTAAAGAATCTCTTGATTCTTGTTCAAAAACTAAAGCAGCGTCGCTTAGTTTTAATTTAGATAAAGCTTCTTTTAATAAATCGTAATCATCAGGGCTTTCGGGGTAGATACTGGCAAAAACCATAGGCTGAGGTTCTTTGTACCCTGGTAAAGGCTCAACTTTAGAAGTTGAAAGTTTGAAATTAGAAATTTTTGTTATAGTATCCCCCACTCTTACTTTTCCAATTTCCTTAATACCGGTAGCAATATAGCCGATTTCTCCGGCTATCAGTTTTTTTTGAACCAAAAGATTGGGAACAAAATAACCTACTTCTTTTGCCTCGCTGGACGCTTGGCCTTGAATTAAATAAATTTTGTCGCCAGTTTCAATTTCACCGTCAACTATCCTGCAAAAAGCTATCACTCCTTTGTAAGAATCATACTTGGAATCAAAAATTAAAGCTCTGAAATTATCTTGATTATTACCTTTAGGAGGAGGAATTTTTTTGATAACTGCTTCCAAGAGTTCTTCCATATTGATTCCTGTTTTAGCCGAAACAGTTAAAACTTCATTGGGAGAAACATTTAAGAGCGTGGCTATTTCTTGTTTTGTTTCTTCAATTTTTGCCTGAGGTAAATCAATTTTATTTATTACAGGAATAATCACCAAATTCTGTTTTTTTGCTAATTCTAAATTAGATATGGTCTGCGCTTGAATGCCTTTAACGGCATCGACCAATAAAATTGCTCCTTCAACCGCTGCCAAAGAACGAGAAACTTCATAACTGAAATCCACATGCCCGGGCGTATCTATTAAGTTAAGAATATATTTCCCGTATTTCATTCTAACCGGCTGCATTTTGATAGTAATTCCTTTTTCTCTTTCCAACGGCATTAAATCTAAAAATTGAGGTTTCATTTTTTCTTTAGGAATAGTTCCGGTCAATTCCAAAAATCTATCTGACAAAGTAGACTTACCGTGGTCAATGTGAGATATAATGACAAAATTTCTGAAATTATTTTGCTCGTCCATAAGTTTTTCGTAAAAATAAGATTAATAAAATGAAAAATTGACAGATAGCTGAAAGAGAAAGAGATAAAGGAAGAGCAATTATTTCAATATGTTTTAAAGTTGAAATATTCAAAAAATTAACTAAAAACTGCTGAAAGACGTTGGGATAAGAAAGCAAACTGATAAAAAGAAAACAAAAAACAATATTGATGACCATTCCTATTATACTTGCTATTGCAGGACTTTTAGTATCTTGAAGAGAATAAAAACCCTTAGCGATTAAAAGAACAAGTCCCTGGGCAAAAATTCCCAAAGAAAACATTCCCAAACAAGCAGCAGTCAGATGAACATCAACTAATTCAAATTTTCCAACCCGAAGAATAATTTTAACCAGTAAATCTCGGAAAATAAATAATAAAAGACTTAAAGGCAAGATAAAGAGAAGAATTTTATAGAAAGCGGAAAAAAATATCTTGTTGAATTTTTCTCTATTTCTTTTGGCAAAAGCTAAGCTTAAAGCTGGAAAGGCAGCAGTGGAAAAAGCAACGCCGGTTAATGTTAAAAGAGGCCTGCTTAAACTTTCAGCTAAACTAAAAGCTCCAATGCTTCCCGCAGTCAGAGTAGAAGCTAAAACAGTAACAACAATTAAATTAATTTGAGTAGCAGCCAATCCAATCGAACGAGGAATAGTCAGCTTAAGAGTTTTCAGAAAATTAGGTTCAGAAATATTAAAAACTTTCTTAGGCCTGAAACCAACTTTAATTAAAATCGGTATTTGAATTAAAAGATGGCAAAATCCTCCGAGAACCACTCCCCAAGCCAATCCAGAAAATCCGATTTTTGGAACGAAAAAAACTATTCCGAAAATAATTCCCAAATTATACATTATCGGAGCTAAAGAAGTTATTAAAAACCTCTGAAAAACCCGCAAAACTCCGGAAATTATATTGCTGATTCCCAGAAAAATCGGACTAAGAAACATAATCCTGGTTAATAATACGGTTAACTCCTTTTTTTCTCCGGAAAAGCCGGGAACTATCCAGGAAATTAAATTAGGCGCAAAAATAAACAAAATAGCAGAAATGAGAATTAAAAAAAGTAAAAATATGTTTAAGAGATTAGAAAGATAGCTAAAAGCTTGCTCTCGATTTTTAACTAATCTTTCGCTAAAAATCGGAATAATAGCCGCTCCAATCGCTCCCATTATTAAAACCATGGCAATAAAATCAGGAATACGAAAAGCTGCATAATAAATATCTAGTTCAGAACCTAATCCAAAAGAACCGGCCAAAAGCCGGTCTCGAATTAATCCAAAAACAGCACTTATTAAAGAAGCACCTGCTATAATAAAAGCAGCAGAAGTAATATTTTTTGTTTGGATATTAAAAAAACTAAACCTCATTGATAATAATAATTGGAGTTAATGCTCTTGATTGTCCGGCCGGATTGTCTTTCAAAATTTTCAGGAGCAACTTTTCTTTTCCTTTTAAGTCTTGGCTCCTGCCTAAAATATTACCTCCTATATCGTTTATATCGCCTACGGCAAAAGAAAAGCCGTATTTGTTTTTTAATTGTTGGCAGAGAGCATCGCAATTTTTAGGACCAAAAATTCCCATTTCATTATATTGAGAAAAAGCCTCGCCATAAAAACCATCTATTTGGGAAATTTGATTGCCTGCTATTCTATAAAAAATTCCGTAAATCCTGAAAACTTTACAAATAGCGCTTAAAAAACTTGCTAATAAAATTCTCGGCAGACCGGCTAAATTAATAGCTAATTGCATTTTCAAAGGGTTGCCCACCGAAAAGCCATAAGGAGTTTTTTTAGCAAACTTGGAAAGAAATTTAGCCCAGAAACCGAGTTTGACGTCTTTTCTATAAATTATTCTTCCTTGTAAAATAGAAATAATTTTCTGGCCTAAAATAATAATACTGGTCTTCTTAGCAAAAGGTAAAACATATTTTTCAATTATATCTTCTATTTTATCGGAAGTCCCGATAAAATGAGTTTTTATCGGGTATCTGGCATATTTTATCTTCTCTATTTCAACAATTAGTTTTTTTTCGGAGTTTGGAGTTATTTCCATAGTTTTCTTCTTTATTTTAATATTTCAGAGCCGATTTTACAAACCTTGACAAAGAGTTCAAAGTTGTTAAAATATATTTGTTCTAGTAAGTCGGGTGATTGGGCCGGCAGATGCTGGTCAGGAAAGTCCGAACACCCACTCTCCAGAATCTCTGGAGGTTAAAAAGATAGCGGGTAACACCCGTCGACCGTAAGGTTAGAGGTGCGAACAGAGACGGCTTAAACCGAAAGGTTAAAGCACCCCTTATGGGGAAAATCCTACAGTAATGTAGGAGTGAAACGGCTAAATCCTTATCGGGCGCAAGAACAAATATTTTGGCAATCTCCGGATTTGCCTAAATGAAAAGTAGTTCGCTTGACCCCGAAAGCAATTGAGGGGCTAGATAGATAATCACCTCCGCCAATTGGCGGAACAAAATTCGGCTTACAGACTTACTAGGACACAAAAAAGCAGCTTTTAAAAGCCGCTTTTTTGTTATATTAGTTTTTGGTTTCTTTTTTGTTCGTCTAGGGCTTCGTTCACCAATAAGTCAGCTTCTTTATTTTTTTCTCGACGAATAAAAGTCAACTTAACTTTCTTAAAATCAAGTCTTAGATTCCATACAGTTATAAATAAAGCTTGAATTTTCGGATCTAAAATTTTGTATTCTCCTTTTAATTGTTTTATCAAAAACTCTGAATCCGCTTTTAATTCAATCTCAGAATTTTTAGCCAATTTTTTACCGAATAAGCTTTTGAATTTTTTTAGAGCAAAAATTACCGCCTGATACTCGGCTTCATTATTAGTAAGATTTTCCCCAAGATATTCAGAGTATTTCTTAAAAATCTCCCCTTTTTCATTAGAGAAAACAACTCCGGCAGCACTTGGACCAGGATTGCCTCGTGAACCGCCATCTGTATAAATAATTACTTTTTTCATTTTAGTTGTTTAATTAAACATTCTTTAAATTTTTCTAAGTTTTCATTTTTTAATCTAAACCCCGAAGCAGCAGGATGACCTCCGTAAGTTAAAAGATATTTTGAACATTTTTTCATTAAAGTAACACTGTTTATTCCAGAAGAAGCTCTTATTGTTCCAATTGATTCTTTCTCTAGTTTCTTAAACAAGAAAGTGGATTTCTGGTATCTATGACAAATTATTGAAGCTGCTGCACTAATTAAAGCAAAATCCCAATCACAACTTCCTTCAAAAATAATCGGAGATGTTTCAAGTAAAATTCCTTCTTCAATCTCTTTAACAATATTAGTGATTCCTTCTCTTCTAAACTCATTTTTCTCCAAGAGTTTCTTAATGATTTTTCCACTTTCCTCTGAAGAAAAACTAGTTAAAACTCGATAAGAAGCAGGATTTCCTTGTTCTACATCTCTAACGTTTAAAATAGAAATAATTTTAGAAAGCTTTCGTTCAAAATTAGGAAAATCTTCAAATAAATCCATTTCAAAGAAAGTTTTAATTCCGGGTCTAAAAGAATTTTCTAATGTTTTAACTCCTTCTTCAATAAAAATTTTATTTTCTTCTTTCTGTGGCATCATATCGGCAATAGTAGCCATAGCTGTAAGTTCTAAAAAATTTCTTCTCATTAAGTCCGTCATCTTGTCTTTTAAGAGAATCTCAGAAAGTTTAAAAATAATTCCCACCGTGGCAAATTCCTTAAAAGGATACTTATCCCCTTCTTGTTTCGGATCAACGACAATTTCAGCTTCGGGAATTTTATCTAAAATTTCATGGTGATCAATAATAATTACCTCAAATTTCAGCTTTTTTGCCAATTTTACTTCTTTAAAATTTCCTATGCCCAAATCTAAAGAAATCAATAAACAAGGAGAAAATTTTTTAAGAAAATTCAATCCTTTCTCGGTTATCCCGTATCCTTCTGTTTCCCGGTCCGGAAAGTAAATAGCAGAGATATTTCCTCCTAAATTTTTAATAGTTTCTTTTAAAACAATTAAAGCAGCTGTCCCATCTAAATCAGAATCTGAATAAAGAATAATTCTTTCTTTCTTTTTAATTGCTTTTAAAATCCTTTGAGCTACTTTTTTTAGATTTTTAATTTCAACTGACATATTTCAACGCTTCTAATCCCGGCAATTTTTCATTGGATAAAAAAGCTAACATTGCTCCACCACCCATTGAAACATAATTAAATTTCTTGATTAAGCCAATTTTATTTAAAAACTTTATAGTATCACCTCCTCCAATAACTGAGAAAGCTCTACTTTTAATTACTGCTTGAGCAATTTCCTTCGTCCCTTCTTGATATTCTTTTTCTTCAATCTTTCCAAGAGGTCCTGACCAAAAAATTGTTTTTGCCTGTGAAATTTTTTCTTTGAAAGTTTTAATTGTTTTTGGGCCAATATCACAATTCCTCTCGGAATCTAAGGAAAATAGAACTTTTCCTAAACTCTTTATTTTTTTTCTTTCAAAATTTTCAGCAATTAAATTACCAAGTAATAAAAAATCGGCAATTTTTAAAAAATTCTCAGCTATTTCTGTTTTACTTTTAATCTTGCCTCCAGCAATAATTACTACTAACGGCCTTTTAAAATTTTTGATAATTTTAGATAAAATCTTAATTTCATTCTCCAATAAAAACCCTGCTCCGGAAGGAAGATATTTTGGAAGACTAACTATCGAGGCTTGAGTACGATGGCAAACGGAAAAAGCATTATTAATATAAATATCGCCTAATTCTGCCAATTTTTTAGCAAAATTCTGATTATTTTTTAATTCTTCCTTATGAAACCTCAGATTTTCTAATAATAAAATATCTCCTGCTTTTATCTTTTTTATTAAGTTTTTAGTCTCTTTATCTAGACAATCTTTAATTTTAATAGACGAACAATTCAAGTATTTTTCTAACCTATCTTTAATTATAGTTAATTTCAAATTCTTTTTTAGTTCTCCTTGTGGCTGACCAAGATGGGAAAGCAAAATTATTTTAGCTTTCTTTTTAATTAAATATTTAATTGTCGGCAGAGATATTTTTATCCTAAAATCATCCAAAATGTTTCCCTGTTTATCAAGAGGAACATTAAAATCACACCTAACCAAAACCCGTTTATTTTCAAAATTAAAATCTTTTAGAGTTCTCATTTTTTCTTTTTAAGAGCTTCTTCTAAAACATTTTTTAATTCTTCAATATCAACTTTTACTTTTGGTCTTTCTTTTTTTTCTTCCGGCTTTTTTGTCGGAGAAAAAGAAATAGGTTTTTCATCAACAGCTTCTTCTAAAGAAACTGTTGGAGTATTTTCTTGAACGGTTCCCTGAGCAGTTTCTTTTTCTTTTCTAAGTTTTTTTAAACAAGATTTGCAATAAACCGGCCTGGTGCCGTCAGGAGGAAAAACTACTTTAGTCCATTTTCCGCATAAAGAACATTGAGCGTCATACAAAACCGGCATAGTAGGCATTTTTTTTGTTTCAGGCACAAACGTTTTTGAACCTTCTGCCCAGCGATTAATTTTTTCTTCAACAATTTTTCCTGAAACACCGTATCTTTCCTGAGAAACTTTAATAATCTTTTCTTTATTCGTTTTTTCCGGTTTCTGAAAAGGTGGCAAGGTTTCGGCTGAAAATGGCCTGCAGGCTACGCCGTCAATCATTAATCTTAAATAAATATTATATTTAGTTAAATTCACCAAATCGGTTGCTTCAAAATCCGGAATAAATTCTCTCTCCAAAAATTCAGCGTCTTCGGCTCCAATTCGAAAAGTGGCTATAGTTCCAACATTACCAAAAACAGCATTTTTAACATCAGAACTTTTTCCGGTAGGAGTCATTTCTTCTAATTGGGAAATATATTGGTTAGCTAAAACTAAAGATAATCTATATTTTCTTGCTTCGGACAAAATATTAACAAAAGATTTGGTTGCAAAATTTTGAAACTCATCAACATAAAGAAAAAAATCTTTTCTTTTCTCTTCTGGTATATCCACCCTGGACATTGCTGCCAGCTGAAGCTTGGTTATTAAAAGAGCACCCAAAAGCCGGGAATTATCCTCGCCTACTTTACCCTTAGAAATATTGGCAATTAAGATCTTTCCTTCGTCCATAATTTTCCTCATATCAATTGAGGTTTTTACCTGCCCGACAATATTTCGAATCAAAGGAGTAGAAATAAACTGACCGATTTTATTTTGAATAGCCGCTACTGCTTCCACTTCGTATTGTGGAGGATAATGAGCAAACTCTTGAACCCAGAAAGATTTAATTAAAGGATCAGTAACCTTATCTACTACTTTTTTACGGTAATTAGGATCAGATAACATCCGGTTAATACTTAATAAAGTAGAGTCCGGATATTCTAAAAGAGCTAAAATACAATTATTTAAAATGTATTCCATTCTTGCTGACCATACATCCGGCCAGATCTTTTTGAAAACTCCCATTAGTCCAGAAGCTACTAAATGACGATTTTCTATAGAAACTTTCTCCATTACGTTAAAAGCAATAGGAAAACTCAAATCAGAAGGATTAAAATAAATTACATCGTTAATTCTGTTAGCCGGAATAAAATCTAATAATCTCTCGGCTATTTCTCCGTGAGGATCAATAAAGCCCATTCCTGCTCCTTTTTGAATATCCTGAATGGCCATATTTTCCATCATCACACTCTTTCCCATACCGGTTTTTCCAATTAAATAAACATGGCGACGCCTGTCGTCAGTTTTAATCCCGAATTTTTTTCTCTGGTTTCGGAAAGTAGTTTCTCCAAAATAAGTTATTTCCTCATTGTCCATAATAAAATTATTCTACTGGAAGCTCTGAAGGAGCTTCTCCTTTTTTAGCTTCTACTCGAGAAATTCCTGGAGCCGGCGCCACCCTTCTGCTTGGAAAGTGAAAAAGAGAAGCAAGTTCTTCAATATTTAAAATAAATACTCCTGTATTATAAGTAGCTGATAAAGGAAAATAAGGAGGAAATCTATCCAAATAAAGACGAAATATTTTTCTTTTTCTTAAATAAAGCCTTCTTTCATCTAAAATTGAAAGAGGCGGCTTGCTGTAAACCTTACTGATTGTTCTGCCTAAAGGAACTAAAGAATTCAGATTTTGAGTAACATAATTGCCGAAATGAGCTAAAAATAATCTTAAATTCGGTTTAAACCAAAGTTCTCTTTGTCCTAAAAAGAGAAACCTCATTGAACATTCAAAAACAGGCTTTGATATTTTCTTTTCTACTTCTTCAATAATTTCTCTCTCTCCGGGAGTTAATCTCAATTCGGGAGCAATCAGTTCAAATTTTTCTTCTTTTTTTTCTTCTGGAACTCTCCCTGTAATCAAAATTTCCGCTGCTTCTTGGGCCATCGGTTTTTGCGCTTTTATTTCATTTGTTCTTTTAGCTAATTTGTCTTTAATTGCTTCCCCCTGTTTCAAAAAAGGATCAGCCGCTTCTTGAGCTAAAGAAGAAGCTTGAAGCTGTATCCAGGCTTGTTCTCCTTTTTTCAGTTTAGCTAAACATTCAAAAAGAGAAGCAATCGGGTCAACTCTTTTTTCTTCTTCTTTTTCAGACTCTGTTTCAAATTGGCGATAGGTTTTAATCGGATAAGGATTAGGTTTAATAAAACAATAATCTGAACCCCAAACATCCCAATCTTTGTTCGGAATATTATGAGGAATGTTTTTAGTATAATCTTCTGCCAGCGAAACTTCCGCTTCCGGATACTGAGAATAAATATTAGCTTCAACAACGTCTTTCCGGTAATCGGGACATCTAATATAAAAATGTGTTATTCCTTCAATAGAAGTAATTTCTATTTGAAAACCCAAACTAGTCTTTCCATCCCACAACTTTTCCCAAGGTCTTGGTGGATCCCAAAACCCCTGCCACAAACCGGCTAGTACTTGTTCCATAGCCCTAATTGGTTTTAAAGATTCTTTTGGAAGTTTAATTTCCAGTAAAATAGATTTTTGCTTTCCCCAAAATAATTCACGTCTCCACCAAAGCCAGAGATAAAAAGCTGGTTTCCATAGAATAAACGGTATAAAAATCCATCCCCAACCAAAAATTATTTTCCAAGCAGTGCTAAAAATTAAACTTATATCTGAAAACATTTTTAAGCTTTTCTAATAATATATTTTCCTTGAAGATCTCTTAAAAAATATTTTTTATTGCTCAAATTTAATAAAATAGTGTTTTCTTTAACTAATCTTTGTTGAAGCACTTGTCCTAAAATCTCTTCCCTGGTTAAAGGTTTCTTGGCTCTTTCTAAAGTTTTAAAGATTACATCTTTAACCTCACCCGATTCATATCCCCACTCTTTTAAGGCATAAATACCACGACCAACTAAAACAAATCTTTCGTCTCTAATTAATTCATTATGAACGGTTTGAGGAAGAGCTTTTCGAATAAGTTTGGTTATTTGATTAAAATGAAGCGGTGTTTTTTCTTTTTTTAACACTAAAAAGGCAAGGTCTTTTACTCCATGCGGGTTAATCTCTGGCCACTCTTTTAAACCAAAAAGATTTTCAGAATTTTTTTGAAATTTTTTAAAAATTTCCAAATAAGAAATTAAACTATTTTCTGGCAAAGATCCAAATGGTTTTATAGCGTTTAAAGTTAAAGGACATTTGGTCTTTTTCAGCCCCTGATAAAAAGAATCAATAGTTTCTTCGATTGAAGTTAAAGAGTTTTGAGAAAAGGTCCAAAAAGGATAAAATTCCTTTGTTTCTCTAAACTTCTTAAAATCGTTTCCTAAGGTTAATAAAAAATAAACTTGGGGCCAATCTTTTTTATTAGATAATTTCTCCAGTAAAATATTTTCTTTTTTCAAGCCACCGAAACTTTTAATTTGATTGTTGAAATATTGAAAAACCTCCTGATGTTGTTTAATCCGGGGTTTTATTTTTGAAAATCCATCTTTCTCAATTTGCCGAACTCTTTCCCGTGTAATACCATAATTTTTACCAATAGCTTCCAAGGTTTTCCTTTTTCCAGTTTTTAAACCAAACCGTTGGGAAATAACTTCCTCTGTTCGAGGAGACAAATTTCTTAATAAATCCAAACAAATTTTTTGATAATTAAAAGAGGACATTAATCTACTAAAACATTTTTTAGAGTATTTGTCAATTTTAAATTTTCTTTTTCCTTCTTAGCCATGCAACTAAAATCGGGCTGGCCAAGAATATTGAAGAATAAGTTCCTACTATAATTCCTAAAATTAAAACTAAAGCAAAATATTTTAAAGTTTCTCCTCCAAAAAAGAAAATAGCAATTAAAACAAATAAAGTAGTTAAAGAAGTATTAATAGATCTAGTCAAAGTTTGATTTAAACTATTATCAACTACTTCTTCATAAGTTCCAATGTGTTTCAAAAGATTTTCTCTAATTCTGTCAAAAACCACTACCGTGTTGTTAATAGAATAGCCTAAAACCGTAAGTAAAGCAGTAACAACAGGAATAGTAACTTGAACTCCGTATAATTTTCCCAAAACAGATAAAATGCCAATTGGTATTAAAACGTCGTGAAAAAGAGCAAGTAAAGCTGCTATGCCGTATTGCCAGGAAGCAACCGGCTTGGAAACCTTCCGAAAAGCCCAGGCAATATACAAAACTATGGTTAAAAGAGCCAAAATTATAACTATTTTAGTTTTTTCTTTTAATTCTTGTCCAATAACCGGCCCAATTGATTCAAAGCGTCTCTCTTCCACTTGATGGTCCTCTTTTAATTTTTCAATAACCTCCTGATGAGTATCTTCAGAAAGATTTTTCATTCTTAGAATCACTCCTTTTTCTTCGGTTGGCTGAACTAAAATTTCACCTAAATCTAAATCAGAAATAGCTGTTTTTATTTCCTGGTTTGAAGGCCTTTCTTCAATATACTCAATTTCTAAAATACTCCCGCCTGTAAAATCAATTCCAGGTTTTAAGCCAAAAACAACCAAGCAACCTATAGTAGCTAAAATTAAAACTCCGGAAAAGACAAAGTAAACTATTTTATATTTTAGAAAAGGTATTTTCATAAAATTATTTTCCTGAACATTATCTCCATAACCATTTTACTTTTTCCAGTTTTGTACCGATAAAAACTCTCAAAAAGTTTTTAGTAATAAAAATAGCGGAAAACATACTAATTAAAATTCCCAAACTCAAAGTAAAAGCAAATCCTTTAATAAAACTACTTCCGAAAACAAATAAAATAACTGCCACTAATAAAGTAGTCAGATTGCCGTCTCTTATTGAAGGCCAGGCTCGACTAAACCCTTCTTCTACACTCATATCAAAACTTTTTCCGGCCATTAGTTCTTCTTTCATTCTGGAAAAAATCAAAACATTAGCGTCAATGGCCATACCTATTGATAAAATAGCTCCGCCAATTCCAGCTAAAGTCAAAGTAACCGGAATAGTTTTAAACAAAGATAAAACTATAATTGCATAAATCAGCAGTGCTAAAGAAGCTAAAACTCCAAGCATCCGATAAAAAATAATCATAAATAAAATTATTACTAAAAAGCCAAATATACCTGCTCTTAGAGATTTTTCTAAAGAAATTTTACCCAAAGTTGGCCCAACTGTTTGCTGAGAAATCAGCTCAATTGGAACCGGCAAAGCACCAGCATTAAGATTTCTGGCTAAATCTTTAGCTTCGTCAATCGTAAACTTTCCACTAATTTGAGCTTTTCCTCCTGAAATAGCTTCTTGAACAACGGGACTGGAAATTGAAATTCCATCAATATAAATAGCTAAGGGCTTGCCCACATTTTTCGTAGTTAAATCTTCAAAAATTTTACTGCCTTCATCATCAAATTGGAGCAAAACTAAAGGCTTATAAGTTGTCTGGTCAAAACCAACTTCAGCTTTTTTTAAATATTTTCCTGTTAAAGAAGTCTGTTGAAAAAGATCTTCCATCCCCAATTGCCAATTTTCTATTTTATCCAGCTCGGCTGATATTTCTTCTTGGGTTTTTCCTTGTTCTTGTAATTCTTTTGCTTTTACTTGAATTTCTTCTCGTTTGTCTAAAATTTTCTGCTGTTCTTCCTCTGATTTTTGTTCCTTAAATTCTAAATAAGGAGTCTGGCCAATCATTTTAATAGCCGTGCCAGGATCCTTTATCCCGGCTAATTCTACAATTAATCTTTCATCCTGAATCTGGACAATGGGCTCCTGAACTCCAAAAAGATTTACTCTTCTTTCAATAACATCTCTCAACCCTGCCATAGCCGAAGAACGTTCTTCCTGTTCAATATTAGACAAATCGGCTTGGTAAATTAAATGGGTTCCTCCTTGAAGGTCTAAACCTAATTTAAAAGGATTATCGGGAAAATTGGGCAATTTTAAAAATTGGGGATAAATTAAATTCCCAAGAAAAAAAGCCAGAAGAAAAATAATCCCGACAATAATATAATTATTTCTTTTTGACATAATTTGTTTATTATAAACCTAAAAACCCAGATAGTAAAGCGGAAATAACACCGATTAAAAATATTCCATCAAACACTCCGGCTCCTCCGATAGAAACAAACCCTGGTGATATTTCTTGAACTTTTTTTAAATTAAGAAAATCAGCTCCGATTAAAGTTCCTAAAACTCCGGAAATAAAAGCACAAGGAGCAGTAAAATCAGGAGATAACATTAAGGCAAAAATAACAGCGAAAATCGGCGGTATAAATACTGACAAAACTATTCCCCTGCCAGGAATAATTTTAGCTAAAAGTTTAGAAATAATAATCATTAGTCCGGTAGCTATTAAAACCGGCTGTAAATTAAATCCCATCTTCCAGCCCAAATATAAAAAGTAAAAAGAAAGTAAAATCGGAATAATTGCTCCTCCTAAATTAATAGCTAATCCCTGAATTTCTAATTTTGGTGTTTTTAAAAAACCAAAAAATCTTGGCTTTTGGCTGTAAAATAATTTTTTCTTAGTTAGGGGAATATTAATAGCCGAACCAATTAGAATGGCTAAAAAAATAAATAATGTTGTTCCTGAAGAAAAACCAAGATTTTCAAAACCAATAGTTAGAATATGAAAATAGCCCAAAATAAATAAAATGGGCAAAAATAAAATAAAAAATAAAAATATAAGTAAAGCTGATGGTAAAAAGAACATAATTGTAAATTAATCGTACTTAGGCCAACAACATTTTTTGTATTTTTTGCCAGATCCACAAGGACAAGGGTCGTTTCTACCAGGTTTTTTCCCTGAACGTTGAGAAACAACCGGTTGAGGAACTGAAGAATTAACGGCTGAGGGCTGAGCTGGCGCCAAACTAACTTTCAAAATAGTATTAGCAATGCTTGATTCTAAAGTTAAAAGCAATTTCTGAAACATTTTATGTCCTTCGTTTTTGTATTCAACCAATGGATCTTGTTGCCCGTAAGCCCTTAACCTAACCGAATCCCTTAAATATTCCATATTCTCCAAATGTTCTAGCCAGAGCATGTCTAAAATCCTTAAAGAAACAACTTTTTCAATCTGACGCATATTTTGTTCTCCAATTTCTTTCTCTTTTTTATCATACTCTTCTTTTGTATGACCTCCTTTTTTCATTATTTCTAAAATATATGATTTCAAGCTGTTTTGGTCATTGGAATTTGTAATTTGGGATTTCGTTAGTATTTCTATTCTTTTTCTGTAAATTACTTCCCGATGCTTATTCATCACATCGTCGTAATCCAAAATATGTTTTCTTAAATCAAAATTCATCCCTTCAATTTTACCCTGGGCAGTTTCAATAACGCCTGAAACCATTTTGGTCTCAATCGGCTGGTCTTCTGGAATTTTCATCATTGACATTAAAGATTTTATTCTGTCTCCGCCAAAAATTCTTAATAAATCATCTTCCAAGGAAACGAAAAATCGAGAACATCCCGGGTCTCCCTGCCTTCCTGCTCTTCCACGAAGCTGATTATCAATTCTTCTTGCTTCATGCCTTTCTGTACCAATAACCTGAAGCCCTCCAAGATTAATAACTTCTTCAGCCATTTCTTCATTCAGAGGATTTCCTCCTAAAACTATATCCACTCCACGACCGGCCATATTAGTAGCAATAGTCACTGCTCCTTTTCTTCCTGCCTGGGCAATAATTTCTCCTTCTCGCTGGTGCTGTTTTGCATTTAAAATTTCATGCGGAACTCCTTCTCTTTCCAATAATTTTCCTAAATATTCATTTTTCTCAATTGAAGTAGTTCCAACTAAAACTGGCTGGCCATTTTTATGCCTTTCTTTTATTTCTTCAACCAAGGCTTTAAATTTTCCCTCTTCTGTTTTATAAATCCTGTCGGACAAATCTTTTCTTATCATTGGTTTATTGGTAGGAACAATTATAACCTCTAATTTATAAACCTTATCAAATTCTTCAGCTGAAGTAGCAGCCGTCCCGGTCATACCTGCTAATTTTTGATAAAGACGAAAATAATTTTGAAAAGTAATAGAGGCCAAAGTTAAAGATTCGGGCTGCACATTTACTCCTTCTTTTGCTTCAATTGCCTGATGTAAGCCTCCTGACCACCTCCTGCCAGGCATTAACCGGCCCGTAAACTCGTCAACAATAAGTACTTGGCCTTCTTTAACTACATAATCCCTGTCTCTCTTAAAAAGAACTTCAGCTTTTAACGCCTGTTCTAAATGATGAAGATATTTTATTCCTTTTTCTTGATAAATATCTTTATAGCCCAAAATCTCTTCAATCTTGTTTATTCCTTCTTCGGTCAAGGTAACGGCTTTCATTTTTTCATCAATCTCATAATCGGTTTTAGAATCTAATCTCGGAATAATTCTGGCAAAATCCTGATACCATTTTGAGCTTTCCATATCCGGTGCAGAAATAATCAAAGGTGTCCTGGCCTCATCAATTAAAATCGAATCTACTTCGTCCACAATCGCATAATTAAAATCTCTTTGTGCTCGTTGAGACAAATCGTAAACCATATTATCTCTTAAATAATCAAAACCGAATTCGTTGTTGGTTCCATAAGTAATATCAGCCGAATAGGCTTCTTTTCTGGAACAAGGCCTCAAATAACTTTCAATCACCTTAAAGTTTCCTATTTCATCTCTAATCTCATCTTTTTCTTTAGCTTCTTTTTGATACTCAGGATCGTATAAAAATGATTGTTCATGATTCAGACATCCGATTGACAAACCCAAAACATAATAAATCTGCCCCATCCAAACAACATCTCTCCTTGCTAAATAATCATTAACCGTTACCAAATGACAACCCTTTTCGGATAAAGCATTTAAATAAAGAGGTAGGGTAGCAGCTAAAGTTTTTCCTTCTCCTGTTTTCATTTCGGCAATTTTTCCCTGATACAATACTATACCTCCAATTAATTGGCAGTCAAAATGCCTTTGATTAAGAGTTCTCTTGCTTGCCTCTCTAACAACAGCAAAAGCTTCCGGTAAAAGAGAATCTAAGGTTTCTTTTTTAGATAATTTTTCTTTAAATTCCTTGGTTTTTTCTTTTAATTGCTCGTCAGAAAAAGGCTCGAACTTCGGTTCGAGCAAATTTATCTGATCAACTAAGAGCTTGAGCTTCTTTATATATTTTTCGTTGGTATCTCCAAAAAATTTATTAAAAATTGACATATTTTATAAAATCATTCTAACAAATTTATCAAAAAAAACAACCCCGCCAGAACATACTCTGGCGGGGAAATAGAAAAAACTATTTCTTTTTCTTACTCTTTTTTTTCTTAGCCATGAAATTTTCTTTTTTTTAAAAAACACTTAATACAAATAGTCGACTTTTCTATTTGTAAAAACTTTTACTTATTACTTTATTTTTTCATTTTTAAAAAGTTTGTCAATGGTGGAAAACTTAAAAATTCAATTTCTTTTTCCAAATTTATTTTAAATTTATTTTTTACTTCTTTCTTTGCTAATTTTATTAATTTCATCACATCTTCTGCCTTTCCGTTTCCTAAATTAACGATAAAATTACTATGCTTTTCAGAAATTTTAACTTTACCGATTTTTTTTCCTTTCAATCCGCATTTCTCAATCAATTCTCCGGCAGAAAAACCTTTAGGATTCTTAAACACAGAACCTGCCGAAGGAAAATTCAATGGCTGAGTTTTTTTTCTTTGTTCTAAATATTTTTTAATTTTCTTTTCTATTATTTTTTTATTTTCTTTTTTAAAACAGTAAAGAGAAACTGAAAGAATAATTAAATTTTTTTTATGTTTGAAAATACTGTCTTTATATCCGAACTTACAATCTTTATTCTTGAAAATTTTTATTTTTTCCGTTTTCGCATCAAAAACTTCAACGGTTTCAATAACATCTTTCATTGATTTTCTAAAAGCACCGGCATTACCTCGGACTGCTCCTTGAACCGTTCCGGGAATCCCAATCGCCCATTCAAGACCTCTTGGAACATATTGAGAAAGCGGTTGGCCAAACTTTACAACCAAACTTCTAAATCCTTTATCACTCACTAATAAATTACTTCCTCCGCCCAAAATAAAAAAAGACAATTTCAATTCTTTTGCCTTTTTAATTGCCGTAATTAAATTTTCTTTTGTTTTAGCAGTATAAAAATACTTTGCCGGTCCGCCAATTTTAAAAGTAGTATAATTTTTTAACAAAACATTTTTTCTAAACCACATGATTAAAAAGGGTCGGGAGAGTTAACTCCAAACTAAGTCTTTAGTGAGTACTACCTCCCAACCCAATTTAATTATAAACGATTAATAATAAAAAACAACGAACCTTGCTCGAGGAAGGTTCGCTGTCAACTTAGTAAAGTTGCCTTTCGGCGCACTCACTAATTGAATGATAGCAAATTAAGGTTCTCTTGTCAAGATATCGTTTATTTTCGCTCGGGTCATTTTACCAACAAATCCTGTCCCCTTTTCCAATTCTAAAGGTTCCAAAATTTCTGACTTATATTTTTCCTGAAAGCGAACTACGGCTGCTTTTGTCAGAGTTAAGAAATTTCCGGTTACTAGCTCTTCGGGATAAATATCTTTTCCCTGATTTTTTAGAAATTCCTGAAGACATTTAACTTCTGAATTATTGTTTAATCCGTAGAAAAGATTTTTATCAAATTTTTCACAAGAAACTTCTTCTGTTTCTTCTTCTGCTATAATTTTAACAAGTTGAGCTTTAAGCTGACTAATTAACTCTTCCATATCAGAAATCTTATCTAAAATTTCTGTTTTGGTCATTTTAGAAAGCGGCTTTTCCAAATATTTTGAATTTGAGTTTTCTTCTGTTTCTTCTGTTTCAACTATGGTTGAAACCTCCCAGAAAAAAGGAAAACTTGGTTCAATACTTAAAAATCCTGACATCTTACTTTGAATTGTAGGAATAATAGTTACAAAAGTAATATCGCTTCCAAAACCGGGTACCGAAATGACTCCTCTTTGATACTCGTTAAGCTCAAAGAAATTAAGAGAATATTCTCCAGTAATGTTTTTTGCAAGATAAGGAACTTTAAATAAGTTTTCCGGATTGCCGATAAACTCAATCTTTAATGTTCCTTTGCCACCAATAAACTTAAACCAGTTGCCTGACCAGTTTTTAGTAGTTTGGTTTACTCCCAAAGTGCTTTTCCCTTTAAGAGGCAGAAAGTTAATTGAAGACATAATCCGCAAATTTTTCAAGTTTTCATTTTTATAACAATATTTTTCGCCCAAAGAACAGTCATTAGCCGAAATAGCAATAGTCCAGTCGGTAAAAACCTGCGAGAAATCAACGTCAAAACCATTTTTTTCTAAAGCATAGTTCAAACTTTTAATTCCGACTTCTTCTGATTTTAAAGAATCAGTTAAAATTGCTGTTCCATACTGCTCAACTAAATATTGGATAAAAAGATTTAATCCTCCGTAATCCGCTTCCCTGCCTTGCCACTCGGTAATTGAATCGGAAGGATTTTCCAGAAAAGTTTTCACTCTTTTTTCTAAATTGCTTCCTTCATATTCCGCGTCGTACCCAATTAATGTCGGTGCGTATTCGGCTCTGGCTTCATTCAGCCAAACTTCTTCTTCTGATCCCTGAATTTTTTCTTTCTGGTTAAAAGTAATTAAATGAGTAAATTCGTGGGCGAGCAAACTTTTAGCCAAAGAACTATTAATATAATTAGCATTCAAATAAACCATTTCTCTTTCGTTTGACTTTGGATTTTCTAATTTAAAATATTCATCGCCACTATTAAAATAACCGCCTGCTGTTTCTATCATCGGATGAACTAAAATAGTAATATGATAATCTTTATCAATTCCAGGTTTCCATTCCGAACCATAAATAGAAATCAAAGTTGGATAAATTTTATAATAAAATTCAGAGTTTAGATTTTGAAAAGATTGCATTATTTTTGATTTTTCTTGAGAATCTAATAATTTCCACCAAACGTCATCAGTATAAAGATAAAGATTACTGCCAATAAACTGTAAAGTGGCCGAAATTTCTTCTCTCTGAGGCAAATCAAAAGTTGAATCAATATAAAAATTAGTCTTTTCTCCTAAAAAAGCTGCTGAAATGAAACTCGGCAAAGAAAGAAAAACTACTACAATAAAAATTATTTTGAACTTTCTCAACATTAGATTTATTTTATCATATTTTTATAAAAGCAAAAATTAAACTTATTTCGGTAAAGCTCTTCTAATCATAAAGTTTATATTATCATTAGCGTTTTTCCATTGAATATCAATATGTGGATGATGATTTTTCCAAACCCTAAACACCTCGTCTGCAAAAGCCTGACCAATTATATTAAGATTACGGAAGTCAAGAATAATCGTTTCAAACTTTTCAAGACCGCTTAAAATTCTTCTGGCTTTGGAACGAGAAATATAGTCGCTGTCCGTTTTATAAAGCATAATTCTAACTTCCGTTTTATTGAATTTAAACGAATCTTCGCAATATTGTTGGAAAAGCGCATTAAGATTTTTTTTTGATTTCAGCCCAACAGAAAAAATAACCTTTGTCCCTTTTAATTTCTTAATGTTTTTTATAAATATATCATTTAAAATATTATTAAATATCAACTTCTTGTCAGAGCTTTGAATTATCAACATATCTCCCGCTTTAGAAGTAAAAAAAATTCCCTCGCCACTGTGTTCCCGAGGCATAGTTGTTTGCTTTCCTTTCATTAAATCTTGAATTGCTTCTAATTCGTTTTTTAATCTTTTCTTTTTCCTAATGTTGTTAAAAATTCCCATTCCCTTATCAATAATATCAAAACGAATCATTGTTTCCTCTTTTTTCATAAACATCTCAATCACATTTGATTTTGAATGTTCAATGGCATTGTTTAACATTTCAGTGAAAGCGTAATTTAATATTTGAACTATATTCTGAGATAAACCGAAAAAAATTCCGGTTTCTTTTTTAATTTTATCCAAAACAATATCTTCAGCAATATTTCTGTTTTTTAAAATACAATGAAAGTCCAAAATTTTTCTTTTTGCCATAATAACAGGCTCTTTCTGAGCTAATAGATATCTCGCTTTGTTGGCTTTACCTAGAAGAATAATTTTTCCCGCGTCTCTAAGTTCCTGGAAAAATCTGTTTACATAGGCACGAGAAAAACCGGTTGCTTTAACAACGTCAGTAACCTTAATTTCACCATGAGCTTTTATTTTTTTAAGAATAAGTGTCTTTATTTCCATATTACTGTTGACAACTTTATTGTATTCTTAAAATTCAAAGTCGTCAACAAGTTGTCAACTATAAATAAGAAATAAGAAAACTGTTGGAGTTGAACTCCCATAGTTAATAAAAAGACCGCCCGAAGGCGGTCTTTTTATTCTCCACAAGAAAAAAGAAAGTTATTTGCCTAATAATGCGTTTAATTTGTCTCTGGTTGTTGAACCAACAAAACCAG
>CAYUYO010000006.1:0-1118 GCA_964449385.1 uncultured Candidatus Saccharibacteria bacterium | reverse complement strand
TATTTGCCTAATAATGCGTTTAATTTGTCTCTGGTTGTTGAACCAACAAAACCAGTTCCTTTGGTTAAATTCCAAGGAGTTAAAACTTCTGAAGCGTACTTATTCTGGAACTTGATAACAGCTGCTTTGGTCAAAGAACCAAAGAAGACAGTCTCATTACCAGAAGAGCCTACACCGGAAGCAGTTAATTGAGTATCAGCATCTGAGTTCAGAACAATCTGCAGATATTGAACAGCGTCTTTGCTATCTCCTAATTCAAGCGCACTGTCAAAACTGAAGTCAGCAGGAACACCAGTAACAACTGTTCCGCCAATTAGCGCGGCTAATTGAGCTTGCAGAACTTTAATCTGAGCCAATATCTCAACAATTTTAGCTTGCATTTCAGCAATAGTCATCCCGGAAATCGTTGTAACTGCAGTTGCCGGCCCACCCATTATAGTAAAGTAGGAAAAATGAGTAGTAGTAGCGGTAACTGTATTAGTTGCAGCATTTACAGTTGAAGACAAGGCAACCCATGCTGAAGTATCACTATTCCAATAATAAATTACAAGAGTTGATTCATCAATATTTGCAATTTGATCATTAGTATAAGTGAAAGTTAAAGTAACGGCTTCAGAAAAAGTAGTCACTGCCGCTCCTCCGGAAGTAGCTGAAAATTGATAGACATAACCACCAACCATAAAACTACCGGCTGGAGGATTTCCAGTCATAGATTCAGCTGTACCTACTGGAGTAATAACAACCGTCGTGTTAGATGAAACTGCTCCAACCGGCACTTTAACCGCAGCTCCTCCGCCTCCAGCAGAAGTTATACTTGTTGCTCCTCCCCCTGAAGCAGTAGCTGTAACTGAACCAGTGGTAGTGGTGGGCATAGTAGGAATAATAGGTACTGCAGCGCCACCGCCTCCGCCGGGCGAAACTATCGTAACACAAGTATCTCCGGGAGTTACTGTTACCGTCTGAGTCGAAGTTGACTGCAGGGTTATGGAATAAAAACTTGTTCCACAAGTACCAACAGCAATAGCCGGATCAGCTGTAAGAGTTTTTCTATCCGCAGAACGAACCGTAACTGTTGAGCCCGAAAGCATATCAAAACTGATATTTCCGGCATTAGCAGT
>CAYUYO010000005.1:21638-36925 GCA_964449385.1 uncultured Candidatus Saccharibacteria bacterium | reverse complement strand
TCTAAGAAAATGTTTTTTCCTTCAATCCGCTGAACAATTCCGGAAATAATTTCTCCTTCTTTTGATTTATATTCTTCAAAAATACTTTCTCTTTCTGCCTCTCTAAGCCGTTGCATTATTACTTGTTTAGCAGTCTGAGCGGCAATCCTGCCATAATCTTCTTGAGTTTCTAAAAGAGTTTCCAGCTCTTCGCCAACTTTAATTTTTGGTTTAATTTTTTTAGCTTCTTCTAATATAATATGTTTTTCGGGATTAAATCTAATTTTTTTTTCTTCTTCCTCTTCTTCTTTTGGTGTTTCAATATAAACCATTTTTTCATCTACTACTAATTTAACCTGCCAAAATTTAACTTCACCTGTTTTTGGATCAAGTTTTGCTTTAATAATTTGCCCCTTTTTGCCGTAATCTTTTTTATAGGCAGCGGCAATTGCCATCTCGATAGTCTCCCAAACTTTTTCAGGAGAAATTTCTTTTTCCTCGGCAATTTGAGCAATAGCAGATGAAAATAATTTTATATCCATATTTCTATAAAAACTGTCCGCTTTCGCTGGACGGACTACTTATATATTAACAAAATTTATTCTCTTGTCAACCGATTAAAAATCCTTTTAATTCTTAATTCCAAGCAGGGTTGATTATCGTCAAAAATCAAACGATTTTTAATTAAGGCTCTTTTTTTAAAAGAAATATCTTTAAGCGGACTTAATCTCTTGATGAAAATTGGCAAAAGACAAACAATAGTAAAAATACCCATACTTTCTAATTGCCCGAAATAAATTGATAATAATAAAGCGGTAATCAAAAGTAAAATAGTGCCGATTGAAGCATTCCAAACTAAAGTTAAAACGATAAGAGGAATCAAAGAAAATCCTAAAATTTCAGGAGATAAAACTAGGGCCGCTCCTAAAAAAGTGCCGATGCCCCTGCCTCCGGCAAATTTTAAAAAACAAGACCAATTATGACCGCAAACAGCAGCTACCCCGGAAAGAGCCTGAATTTCAGGAGATAAACCTATTTTTTGAGCCAGCCAAACAGCTATAAATCCCTTGGCAGCATCTAACAGTCCCGTTAAAATTCCCTGCCATTTGCCAATATTTTTAAAAACATTTGAGCCGGAGGTTTTTTCCCAGCCAATTTTTAAAATATTTTTTTTGGTTGAAAAATGAGTAATTAAAAAACCAAAAGGAATGGATCCTAAAAGATAAGCAAAAACTAAATATAAAATATTTATCATCTTTTAATTTCAGCAAAATATGTATCAAACCTCGTAATGTTTTTTGTTAACAGTAAAATCGTTCCGGCAGCTACCGAAAGAAAAATTTGAGGGCTGTAAAAATAAAGAAAAACTGGAGCTAATATTAGTCCGGCCATTCTGCCAGCCATTTGTCCCCCGATAATCATCATCACAACTTCAAGAGGTTTCTTCCAGTTTATTTTCTCTATTTTCCTCTTTTTTTCTAAAATAATCTGAGCCGGAATCGCGCAAATAAGAACTGGCAGCCCCCAAACCAAAAGAGAAATCGGATTTAGATAAAGTAAGATTCCCATTAAGCAGGCTGCTCCACGGCCACCTGTAAATCTTAGAAAAATCGAATAATTATGCCCTAAAACTACAAAAAAACCAACCAAAATCAGGGCCAAATTAAAATCAACAAGAAAATATCTCTGAACTAAAAAAATTGGCAAAGCTCCTTTGGCCATATCTAAAATCAAGCAAACTAAAAAGGTTAAAAGAGCTAATTTCTTTTTTCCTGCTTCTTTTACTGTTCGGTAAGCATTTGTTGCACCAATATTTTTTGAACCAAATTTTCGAAGATCTTTTTTAACCAATAATTCAACAACCAAAAAAGTAATAGGAATTGATCCCAAAAGATAACTCAAAAAAGAAATCAAAATTAAATTATTCATAGAATTAGACCTGACTTCTTTTCCGTTCCTTTGATAATTCTTTTAATATTTTCTCTATGGGCATACCAAATTAAAACGAAAAGTAAAAGTCCTAAAATAAAATATTCAACTTTATAGGTTAAAGAATACAAAAATAAGGGTAATAAAGAAGCAAAGGTTAAACTGGCAAAACTGGAAATTTTTGAAACAGCAATTAAACCTAAAACACAAATAACAGCAAATAAAACAATTTTCCAAGTTAAAATCGGTAATAAAGCTCCGATAGTGACTGAAACTCCTTTTCCTCCCTTAAACTTCAGAAATACAGGATAAATATGACCCAAAACAGCAGCTAAAATAACAAGGCAAATCTGCCAATCCGAAACTAAAAAATTCATCGCCAGCCAAACTGGCAAAGCAGCTTTCAAAATATCAAGAATTACAACTAAAAAACCCCAATTTCTGCCTAAAACTCTACTTACGTTTGTTCCTCCGGTAGCTCCGCTGCCTATTTCTTTTATATTGATTCCCTTTCTCTTTTTGACTACTAAATAGCCGAAAGAAATGGAACCAAACAGGTAAGCAATAAATAAAAATATAATAAATTCCATAATAATATTTATTCCGAATACCAGGAGCAAATTACAGCACCCGGACCGATATGAACGCCGATAATAGAGTCAATCAAATTAAGAAAAATTATCTCTGCTTCTTTCAACTCATTATTAATTATTTTTTTTAGCTTTTCAGCTTCTTCTAAATTATCAGCATGAACAATAGCAACTTTAATTTTTTTACCCTCTGTATTCTTTTTTAATTCTTTAAAAAGAGCAGCCGACATATCCTTTGCCTGCATTTTTAGATTAGCCGCTTTAACCACTCCGTCTTTTAATTTAAGCAATGGTCTCATTCCAATTTTCTGCATTTGTCTTATTAAAACGGCTAATGTGTGGCTTAATCTTCCGTTTGCTTCCAGCCATTTTGGATCTTCTAACATTCCAATTAGATGAAGTTTTGGAATAAATTCTTTCAGTTCCTTAACAATCTCTTCAATATTTTTGCCAGTTTTAATTAAATCTGCAGCTTTTAAGGCAAAAAGTCCTTCGGTACTTGAAACATTTAAAGAATCAATAATATAAACTCGTTTTTGCTCTGATTCGGACAACATTTTTTTTCCTTGGCAAGCAGAATTGTATCCTCCGGATATTTTCGAAGATAAAGTGATACAAATAATTCCTTCGGAATTTTGAAGTTCTTTTTCAAAAATCTTTTTAAAAGTAAAAGGCGAAGGTTGAGATGTTTTGGGCCCTTTAATATTTTGTTTACTTGATTCTCTCATTCTCTGAAAAAGATTTTCTCCTGGTAAATTTTTTCCTTCCTCCCAATTAACAATATAAGGTACGGATACCATTCCCTGTTTTTCTATTATTTCTTTTGGCAAAGCGGTTGTTTCGCCAACGATTAAACCAATTTTTTTCATAATTTTATTCTTCCCAACTTATTATTAAAGCTCCGGGACCGGCTAAACCCCCGATTGCACTATTAGTAAAATTCACAAAAGTAATTTTTATATCTTTTAATTTTTTTTCAATCATTTGTTTCAACTTTTCGGCTCCTTCTAAGTTATCTGTATGAGTAATAGCTACGTTAATCTTCCTGCCTTTTTTTCTCATCTCTAAGGTTTTTAATTCTATTTCCTTAAAAAGAGCAGTTGATATGTCTTTAACTCCGGTTTTAATGCCGGCCGGCCAAAGTTTCCCTTTTCTAACACAAATCAGAGGCCTCACTCCAATTTGCTGCATTTTTCTAACCCAAACAGCAGCAAGATGAGATAATCGACCACAGGCCTCTAACCACTTTGGGTCTTCAACCATAGCAACCAAATGAATTTTAGGAACAGTTTCTCTAATTTTTTTAACAATTTCCTCAAATCCTTCTCCTTTTTGAGCAAGCTTTAAAGCTTTTATTGCTAAAAGCCCTTCACCAGCCGAACCGGTCAAAGAATCAATAATTAAGGTTTTATTTTTCAGTTTTTCTTCTAAGAAGCTCTTTGCCTGAACAGCGGAATTATAAGTGCCCGAAAGCTTTGAAGTAATAGTAATGCAAATAACATTTTCAAACCTTTGAAGTTGTTTTTTGAAAGCATTAAGAAAATCCTTGGGCGAAGGTTGAGAAGTTTTAATAAAAGTTGGAATGCCTCTTTTTTCTCCCTCTCTCATTCTTTGGTAAATATTTCCGGTTAAATCTTTCAATTGCTGAAAATCAATTTTAAAAGAAACAGTTTCTATTTGCTCTTTTTCAATCATTTCTTTTGGTAAATCAGCTGCCTCATCGAGAACTAAACCAATTTTTTGCATAGTTAAATTTCGGTCCAAGCGGCTACCAAGCTACCAGGTCCTATATGAACTCCAACCACTGAACCAGTTAAATTAATAAAAGAAACTTCGGCTTTAATTTCTTTTAATTTTTCTTTTAATTTTTGGGCGTCTTCTAAATTATCACAGTGAGTAATGACTACTCTGATTTTTTTACCTTTTTTCCTTGTCTTTTTGCTGTCTTTTTCTATTTGTTTAAACAATCCTTCAGCAAGATTTTTGGCTCTAGTAACCCCCATTGGTTTTACTTCTCCTTTTTTCAGTCCAATAAACGAGTAAAGGCCCATTTTTTGAAACTTCCTTATCCAATTAGCTAGCTTTGAGCTTAATCTTCCTCCCCATTCCAACCATTTCGGGTCAATTATAAAAGCGTACAAATAAATTTTGGGAATTTCTTTTTTCAATTCTTCAATCACAAGAATTATCTCCATCTGGCTTTGAATCAATTCAATTGCTTTCAAAATTAAAAGAGCCTGGCCTCCCGTAGCATTTAAAGAATCTAAAACAAAAACTCTATCTTTTTGTTCTTCTGGCAATATTGATTTTGCCTGGCAAGCGGAATTATAACCGCCAGAGAGCTTAGAAGAAACCGGAAGACAAAGAATATGCTTAAAACCCTTTTCAAACTGCCTATTATAAGCATCCAAAAATTCTTTGGGCGAAGCCTGAGAAGTTTTAGGTAATTTTTTAATATTCTGTTTTTCGGCTTCTCTCATTTTTTGATAAATATTATCTCCCTGCAAATTTTCTTTCTCAGGCCAATCAATTTTATAGGGGATTACTTCAACCTGATAACGGTCAATAATTTTTTGAGTCAAATCAGCAAGTTCATCGGTAACAATACCAATGGAAACTTTTTTCACTGATTCTTCACCAACTATTTCTTTTGCCATATCTTCAATTCTAAGGCTTTGTATTTGGCCTAAGCTTCTCATAATACCCTTTGCTTCATCCGGATAATCGGTATGAATATGAATTTTCATTCTGCTGCCAACTTGAACAATATCTAAACAATTACCCAATTTTTTTAGCTTTTCCCGAACATCTTTTTCTTCAAATTTTGGATTCTCTATCAAGGAAACAACTTCAAAGCGATTAGAAATAATCTGAACAAATCTTTTAACTTTTTCCGAAGATTTTTCCTTGTCTTCAATAATTTTAGCCGAAGAAGGTTCTAATGCTTCTAAATAACTTTCTAAAATTATTAGAAATCCCAATCCTCCAGCATCAACCACATTAGCTTTTTTGAAAATCTCCATCTTTTCCTGAGTAGCTATTAAAGCCTCTTCTGCTTTTATTAATACTTTCCTTAAAATAACAATAATATCTTTTTCTTCTTTTGCTTCTTTTTCAATAGTTTCAGCAGCTGCGTCAATCACGTCTAAAATCGTTCCTTCTTTCGGATTTTGAATAGATTGACGAGCTCTTTCCGCCCCTTGATTGAAAGCTACAGCTAATTTTTCAGCACTTGCTGGATTTTTGTTAAGCAAGGGCAAAAAACCGGCCAAAAAGCCGGTATAAATAATACCGGCATTGCCTTGGGCCGCGGTTAGAGCACCATCTAAAGCAACAGCTGAAAATTCTTCTAAACTATTAAATTCCTTATTTTCAACTACTTCTTTTATTCCTTTTAAAGTAGCGGATAAATTGTTTCCTGTATCTTGATCTGGGACCGGGAAAACATTTATTTTATTAATTTCTTCTTTATGTTCCTCTACATTTTGGCAAGAAAGGAGTATCATTTTTTTGAGCTCCTTTTGAGTCAAAAATTCCATATTTTTTATTTAAATTTATCCTCCAATTCTTTTAGAATCTTAGCAGCCAAATCTCTTCCTCCTAAACCAAAGGAAACGCCTAGAGTGATAACAATCATAGCAATCATTCCGATAAAAATACTGAGAATTAAGGTTGGCACTATTCTTAATTGATAAAGAATAGCTAAGATGGTTAAAGCCCAAACAGACCATCTAAAAATCCTACCCAAAAACCGAGAGTAAGTTATCTTTTCTTTTTCTAAATTGCCAATAACGACTTTTTGGGAAAAATCCACCAAAAAAACCGTAAAGATAAAAATTATACAAGCAATAAAAATATTGGGGAAATATTTAATTATTTCTTCTAAAAATTGGCTGAATTGAATAAGACCAACTATCTCTAAGTAAGCCATCAAAAATAAGATGGTGAAAAATATTCTTACTAAGATGCCAAAGAATTTAGGAGCATCAAGTTTAAGATTAAATTTAGTTAAAGATTCCTCCCACCCCAATCCTTTCATGGCTTGATTGAAATAAATTTTATTCAAAAACTTGGCCACTATATTTCCTATCCACTTAGAAATAAGCCAACCAATAATAAAAACTAAAAGCGTTCCCAACGCCAAAGGAAAAAACTGGATAAAGCTTTCTAGAAATGGATTTAAAATTTCTCCTGTCATACTTTTAAGTTATGTTTTACTTATTATAAGCTACCATTTGGCTCGATGCAAGCCCAGCATAAAGCCCAAGCGATTAAATGCTATATGTAAAAAAAACGTCAGTGTAAAAATAGTAATCCATATCAACATGTCAATTTTAAAAAAAAGTGTCAAAAACAAGGCGGCGCCAATAACATAGTTGGTTTGGTCAAAAGGCAAAAATCTTGCCCCTGGCCTTAATTTTAATCTTCTTTTAATAAATGCAAAAAATAAGTCTCCAAAAACAGCGCCGGATGAAATTAAAAGTCCGAAAAATAAAATATTAATTTCCTGATAATTAAAAAAACTGATTTCTTTAATAAAAGAAAACTGATAAAGCCAGAGTTGAAATCCAACAATTAAAAGTCCGACAATTATTCCTAAGATTACTCCGCGCCAAGTTTTATGTTTGCCCAAAATTGGTTGACCCAAAAATTTTTTCCCAAAATCAACCGGTTTGTTTAAAAAACTAAAAATTCCCGTCTTTCTAGCCAAGGGCGGGATCATATTGGTAAAATAAGCCGGGAGAAAGAAATAGAAACAAGATAAAATAAATTGCCAACCCATAATTCTATGTTAAAATAAATAAATGAGGTGCGATTTACATTGCCATACGTCTTATTCTTATGATAGTACTACCTCACCAAGAAAAATAGTGGAAGCAGCAATTTCTAAAAAAATTGACTGTTTAGCTATCACAGATCATTCAGAGATTGAAGGAGCTTCAGAAGCTGCTGAATACGCTGAAGGAAAATCAATTTTAATTATCCCCGGAATTGAGATTAAAAGCAAGGATGGAGATATTTTAGGATTAAATATCAAAAAAATAATCCCTAAAGGATTGCCGGCCGAAGAAACAATCAAAAGAATAAAAGAAGCTGGCGGTATGGTTATTATTCCTCATCCTTTTGCCTGGTTTTACGGCTTTAAAGGAGATTTAAAAAAGTTAATCAACAATATTGACGGTATTGAAGTTCTAAATGCTTCAATTTTTGGTACAGGGAACAAAACTGCTTTAAAATTTGCCCAAAAATATAATCTTTCTTTTACGGCCGGCTCTGACGCACATGAAACAAACTTTATCGGAAAAGCTTTTTTGGAAATTCCAGGCAATAATTTATCTATTGAAGAGGTTTTAAAAAGTATTAGAAATAAAAACGGAAGGATTATAGGAAAAGCAGCTAACTTTTTTGAGAAAATAATAGCTCACACTGGAAGAAGTATAGCCAAGTTTCAAACTTAAATAAACATGTTAACAGAAAAAAGAGAAAAGTTTCAAAAAATTGAAAATAAAATAGGAGAATTTTTTTCTGAATTTCTAACGCCCAATCAATATACTTTGCTTTCTCTTGTCTTTGTCTTGTTTTGTTTTTTCTCTCTAGTTAAAAATAATTTAGCTCTGGCTTTAATTTTCTTTCTCATGTCTGCTTTTTTAGATTTTATTGACGGAGCAGTAGCCAGATTTACTAAAAAAGCAACAAAAAAAGGAGCTTATTTGGACACAATTTGCGACAGATATGTAGAAGGAATTGCTTTATTAGGTTTTTTATTTTTACCTTTAACTAGTTTTGTATTACCTGCTCATGTTTGGATTTTTCTTGCCTTTTTCGGCTCTCTTATCACTACTTATTCTAAAGCAGCCGCTAAAGAAAAAGAATTAACAAAAAAAGAAATAAAAAAAGGCCTTTTAGGCAGGCCGGAAAGAATAATTTTAATTTCTCTAGTAATATTTCTTGGTATTTTAAATCTCTCTTGGATGATATATCCAATAATAATTTTAGCTATTTTTTCCAATATAACTGCTTTCCAAAGAATATATTTAGCGCTCAGACCAAGCCAAAATTAAAGCATCGGGGCCAACTAAAATAGCAAGAACATTATCAATTAAATTTATAAAAGCAACTTCCACTCCTTTTAGTTCTTTCTCAATCATCTCTTTTAACCTTTTAGCTCCTTCTAGGTCATCACCATGAGTAATTACTACCCTAATTTTTTTACCTTGGTTCCTTAATTTTTTTGTTTTGGCTTCAAATTGGTGAAACAAGCCAATAGGAATATCTTTTGCTCCAGCTTTTATACCAACAGGCTTTATCACTCCTTTTTTAAAACCAAGAATTGGTCTTACTCCAATTTTTTGCATTTTTCTAAACCAATTGGCTATAGAAGAAGATATTCTGCCTGAAGCTTCTAACCATTTAGAATCTTCAATCATTCCATAAAGATAAATTTGAGGAACAAATTCATCTAATTCTTTAACGATTTCTTCTGCATGCTTTTCTTTCTCAATTAAATCAATTGCTCTTAGATCTAAGAGCCCTTCACCACAGGTTGCGTTTAAGGAATCAACAATAAAAACCCTTTCTTGCTCTTCGGGAGACAGAATCTTTTTTGCCTGATTTGCTGAGTTATAAGTACCAGAGAGTTTGGAAGTAAGAGTGATACAAAGAATTTTATCAAATCTTTCCAGTTGTTTTTTAAGGGCATTTAAAAAATCTTTAGGAGAAGGTTGAGAAGTTTTTCCAAAACTTTTAATTTCTCCTTTCTCCATTTCTCTCATTTTCTGAAAAGTATTTTCTCCTGGTAAATTCTCTAAATCCGGCCAATCCATTTTTACAGGGACAACAGCCATCTGATATTTTTCAATTATTTCTTGTGGTAAATCCGCACCTTCGTCAACAACTAAACCAATTTTATTCATGTTTTTAAATTATTTGCCAATTTTTATTTTTGGCAATCTCTAATAATTTTTTATCCGGCTCGACTACTATTGGGTTACTAACTAATTCTAACATTGGCAAATCAGAAATACTATCTGAATAAGAAAAACTTTCTTTAAAATTTATTTTTAGATTTTTTCTAGATAAAAGATTTTTAATCTTCTCTACTTTTTTCTGACCAAGACAAAGGGGAAAAATAATCTCACCAGAAAATTTATCTTTTATCACCTCTAACGCTGTACCAATAGCAAAATCAATATTAAGGCGATTAGCAACAATATCAACTAAATTTTGGAAGCTACCCGAAATTAAAATGGTTAATAGGCCTTCTTCTTGATGTTTTTTTAATCTCTCCAGAACCTTCTTTTTTAAAGTTGGTAATAGGTACTCATCGGTTAACCAGTCAAAAATTTCTTTTCCTCTCTCTAATTTTATTCCCTTCATTAGTTTGGCTAAATCTTTACCCCAGCTTTGGTAATATTTTTCAGTGGGAATTAAATGCATTTTCCAAAAAGGAGCCAAGGATATATGACTGGTTAAATACCAAAAAACCGAAAAGAGATTTTCTTTTGTTTTCAAATGATGTTTTACCATCCCTAACCAAAGATGGGCATTTACCAAAGTTCCATCTAAATCAAAAATGGCAATTTTATTCTTGGTATTGTCCATAAATTAAGTTGGGCTAATTATCTAATGTGGACTTAGTGAGAATCGAACTCACATCTCTGCAATGCGAATGCAGTATATTACCATTATACTATAAGCCCTTAAATTAAAAAGTTTAACTCGATCAAAGAAGTGATTTTTTTGAACGGAGAATTTTCAACTTTGTTTTCTCTATCAATTAAGATTGCTTCCATTCCTAATTTTTGAGCCGGTATTAAATCTCTTTCTATCTCATCGCCAACCATAACTGCTTCTTTTGGTTTAATTTTTAAATTTTCTAAAACAAACAGAAAAGCTTTTGGGTCAGGTTTTAAAAATTTTGTTTCCATGGGAGTAAAAAGCTTGGCAAATTCTTCTAATCCCAAATTTTTGATTAGAAATTTAGCATTAGCTGTTAAAACAGCTTTTTGATAGGGAAGATTGACTATTTCTTTAACATCGTCATAAAGTTGATAAACAATATTTTCTTTATAAAAATCAGCTAAAGCTTTTATTTTTTCTGGGTTTGGTTTTTCAAGAACTTTTTCCAGAAGGATTTTACCAAGTTCCAGCCAATTAGCAGCATAACCCATTAATTTAGAAAACAACAAAGTAAATGTTTTTATATCCTCTTCTGTTTCAAATTCAATCCCGATTTTTTTATAAAAAGCAAAAAAGTCCTTCAGTCCAATTTTCGGAATTTGGAAACCCAAAGTTTTATAAAAATCAAAAATAATTAATTTTGGTTTCATATTCGGGGTGCCGAGATTTGAACTCGAACTAAATCCTCCCGAAGGACTCGTGCTACCATTACACTACACCCCGTTGTTTAAGTAACCCAATACTTTTGTTTGGTCATTTCATCTCTTTTCATTTCCAATTTTTCTCTTTCTTTTTCAGCCGCTTGAGCTGTTTCTTTTAGTTTTTTATCAGACAATTTCCCAAGTTTTTTAATTTCTTTCTCTAAAAATTCTTTTTTATTTTTATCAGGGTCGTTTAAAACATATCCGAGTAGGACATCTAAAATTTGTCCTACCTTAGGACCTTGTCCTACTTCTAAAACTTTCATTATATCTTGTCCTGAAACCTTTAAAGTTTTAACAGAAATTGGGTTTTGGGCAACTTTCTCAATAATATATTTTAAATGCCTTAATTTATAAGGCTCTGCTTTGGGACAGCCAGACCCGATACGGTCACACATTCTTACCTGTAATAATTCCTCCATATTTTCCGGACCTACCTGTCTGACCAATCTTCTGATAGAGGCCTCTCCAACCTCATCAATATTATAGTAAAAAAGATGATATCTTACTAATTTAGTAATTTTTTCAATATCTTTTTTAGAAAACTTTAACCGATTCAGAACCTTAATAGTCATTTTTGCACCAATTATTTCATGACCATAAAAAGTAGAGTCTTGACCCTCTCCTCTTTTTGTCCTAGGTTTGCCAATATCATGGAGAAGGGCAGCTATTTTAACATATTTATTAAATCCTTTTTTTGCCGCATATTCCAAGGATTTTAAACAATGCTCATAACAATCATAGATATGATGCTTATTTTGACTGATACCGTATCCTTCTTCCAGTTCGGGAATAATGTATTTTAATAAACCGAGCTGACGTAAAGATTCTATTCCTTGTGCCGCTTTTTCTGTCATAATAATTTTCATTAGTTCTTCTTTTATTCTTTCTTTAGAAATTGCTTGTAACCAGGGAGAACTTTCTTTAATAGCTTCAGCTGTTTTTTCTTCAATTTTCCAACCTTCATTCAAAGTGGTAGCAAATCTTACTGCCCTGAGTATTCGTAGGGCATCTTCTGAAAACCTATCTTCCGGTTTTCCAACCGTTCTGATTATTTTATTTTTTAAATCTTTCTGCCCGTCAAAAGGATCAACTATCTCCTTATCTATATTCATTGCCATAGCGTTAATGGTAAAATCTCTTCGAGATAAATCTTCTTTCAAAGTTTTAGCAAATTTTATCTGATCAGGATGGCGCTTGTCAGTATATTTTGCTTCAGATCTATAGGTTGTTATTTCAATTTTTTCTAAAGCTGAGTTTTTACTTTTAGTTTGAACAGTTACTGTTAAAAATTTGTTTTCATAAAAACTTTTTGGGAAAATCTTGCTAATTTCTTCCGGTTTAGCATTAGTAGTTATATCCCAATCCTGAGGATTAGCATCTCTCAACAAATCTCTGACGCAACCGCCAACAATATATGTATCATAATCATTCTTTTGGAGCTTTTGGATAATATTTTTTACTTCTTCAGGAATTACCATTAAAATAATCTTAACTCAAAAACTTGTTTTTTTCAATCCGTTTTGATAAGATTAAATTGACTCTTGCCCTCGTGGTGAAATGGATATCATTTTTGTCTTCGGAACAAAAGGTAGGGGTTCGAATCCTCTCGAGGGCACTATGAAAAAAATATTTCCAATTTTTATTTTAATAAGTCTACTATTTCCTTTAACAGGTTTAGCCGGTAGTTATCAAGCTGGCGGCACAAGTGTTGAATACCAAGGATTAGTTCCCTGTGGAAAAACGGTCTGTATTAACGGAGAGTATAATGAAAATGGAGTTTGTACGGGAACAGAAAAAGAATTTCCTTGCCAATTCTGTCATTTTCTTGTTATGCTTGATGAGATAATTGATTTTGTCTTATTTAAACTAATTCCGCCAATTGCTGTTTTAATGTTAGTTATTGGCGGTGCAATGTTTATAATTGCCCGCTTTGCTGAACCGGAAACATTAGTTCCAGGAGGAGGCGACCCAAAACTTCTCAGCCAGGGGAAGAGAATAATGACTTCGGTATTTATTGGCTTGCTTATAATTTTTTCTGGCTGGATTTTTATTAATTGGTTTTTCTCTTTAATAGGATTATCAGATTTTTCAATCCAAGCCGGCTTGGGTCCAGGCGAATGGAATAAAATAGAATGTTCAATTGAGTTGCCTGAATAATTAGGCCCCACTAGCTCAATTTGGCAGAGCAGATCCCTCTTAAGGATAAGGTTGCAGGTTCGAGTCCTGCGTGGGGCACAATAATAAATTATCAATAAAATATGCTTACAATAGAAAAAAAAGAAAAAACTATTAAAAAATATAAAGTGCATAGTACAGATACCGGTTCTGCAGAAGTTCAAGTTGCTTTGCTTACAGAAGAAATCAAAGAATTGCTTTCCCATTTGAAAAAACATCCCAAAGACTTCCATTCTAAAAGAGGTCTTCTTAAGATGGTTTCTAAAAGAAGGTCTCTTTTGAATTATTTGGAGAAAGAAAATAAAAAAAGATATAACAGCCTTATTAAAAAAATAGGATTAAAAAAATAAATTATGGCAACAATGAAACATCTTGGTCAAAGAGTGGCCGTTTTAATAGATGTTCAGAATTTGTATCACTCGGCAAAAAATCTTTATAAATCTCATGTTAATTTCCGAGAAATTTTAAAATCAGCCGTTGACCAGAGAAGTTTAATTAGAGCTTTTGGCTATGTTGTAAGAACTAAAACCGGAGAGGAAAAGCCGTTTTTTGAAGCCTTAACTAAATTAGGAATTGAAACCAGAGTTAGAGATCTTCAGGAATTCTACGGCGGACTGAAAAAAGCTGACTGGGATGTAGGTATTACAGTTGATGCTATTAGGATTGCGCCCTCGGTTGATACAATTGTTTTAGCATCAGGAGATGGCGATTTTGTCCAGTTAGTTGATTATTTGAAAAACCAAGGAAAAAGAGTAGAAGTTATTGCTTTCGGCAGGTCAGCTTCCAGCAGATTAAGAGAAGTTACTGATGAATTTATTGATTTAGGAAAAGTGCCGGAAAAATATTTATTAAAAAAGTAGTTTTAAAAAATTATGGAAAATAAAACTTTTAAATTAGAATTAGGCGGACGAGAACTCAAAGTAGAAATTAAAAACCTAGCCGAACAAGCGGCTGGTTCTTGTTTTATCCAATACGGAGACACGACAATTTTAGGTACGGCAGCGATGTCAGACAAACAAAGAGAAGGAATAGATTTTTTCCCCCTAACGGTTGAATACGAAGAAAGATTTTATGCTGCTGGAAAAATTTTAGGCTCCCGTTATATGAGAAGGGAAAGCAGGCCTTCAGACGAAGCAATTTTAACCGCCAGATTAATCGACCGAGCTATCAGGCCCAGATTTCCAGAAAATTTTAAAAAAGAAGTTCAAATTGTTGCCACTTGCCTTTCTTGGGACAAAGAAAATGATCCTGATTTAATTGGTTTAACCGCCGCTTCTTTATCTTTATCTATTTCAAATATTCCTTGGTCAGGACCAATAGCCGTAATTAGAATTGGCAAAATAAATAATGAGTTTGTTTTAAATCCAACTTACGAACAAAGAGAAAAAAATGATTTGGATTTTGTTCTCGCTGGAATCGAGAAAAAAGGAGAAATTTTAATCAACATGCTCGAGGCCGAAGCCAAAGAGATTTCTGAAGAAGATATTTTAAAGGCGGCTGATTGGGCTAAACCTTATTTGAAAAAATTAATTGATTTTCAAAATCAGATTATCAAAGAAGTAGGAAAAGAAAAAACTCAAATAGAACCTTTTTCCAAGGACTTAGAATTAGAAAAAGAAATAAACTCTTTTCTCGGCGATAAATTAGAAAAAGCTATTTACCAAAAGAATAAAGCTGGAATGAATGAAATAAATAATCTTAAAGAAGATTTGATTTATTATATAGAAGGAAAGTATCCTGGAATGGGAAAAATAGGATATGTTAAAGATTTTTTTGAAAAAGAAATAGAAAAAATAATTCATCAAAATATAGTTTTAAAAGAAAAAAGGCCTGATAATAGAAAACTAAACGAACTGCGAGAAATTACCTGCGAGGTCGGCCTTCTACCCAGAACTCACGGCTCTGGCCTTTTCTGTCGGGGAAAAACCAAAGCTCTTTCTATTTTAACTTTAGGTACGCCTGGAGATGTTAAATTATTGGAAGGAATGGAAATCGTTGGAAAGAAAAGATTTATGCATCATTATAATTTCCCTCCTTATTGTTCAGGAGAAATAAAGCCAATGAGAGGACCGGGCAGAAGAGAAATCGGCCATGGAATGCTAGCGGAAAAAGCTTTGACTTACTTGGTTCCAACTTCTGACGAATTTCCTTATACTATTAGAATAGTTACGGAAATCCTTTCCTCTAACGGCTCAACCTCAATGGCTTCGGTTTCTAGTTCTTCTTTATC
>CAYUYO010000005.1:2525-21538 GCA_964449385.1 uncultured Candidatus Saccharibacteria bacterium | reverse complement strand
GTTTTAGAAAAACCAAGAGCTGAACTTTCTCCTTTTGCTCCCCGAATTTTTACTATTCAAATTGATCCGGAAAAAATCAGGGAAGTAATTGGAGCAGGAGGCAAGGTAATCAATGAAATAACTAAAGAGTGCGAAGTTTCTATAGATATTGAAGACTCGGGCAAAATCTTTGTCACTGCCGAGAAAAAAGAATCAGGGGAAAAGGCTATTGACTGGATAAAAAACATTACTAGGGAAGCTAAGGTTGGAGAAATATTCCAAGGCAAAGTAAAAAGGATTTTAGATTTTGGCGCTTTTGTTGAAATATTGCCGGGACAGGAAGGTTTGGTTCACATCTCTCAGCTTGCTCCCCATCGAGTTGAAAAAGTAGAAGATGTAGTTAAGATTGACGATGTCATACCGGTAAAAGTAATTTCTATCGATGAACAGGGACGAATAAACTTGTCTCTGAAAGAGGCTAAAAAAGAACATGGTGAATGAAGAAAAACAAGAAGAAGAAGAAGATAAATCTTCTTCTTCACCCTTCGCTAATACTCCGGTAAAAGAGGAAAAATTGAAACTTCTCCGCAGAGAAGAAATAAAAACTATGCAAAAAGATCTTTCCCGGTTGAGAGAAACAGAAGCTCGGGAAGAAAAAGAAAGAATTACTGTTTTAAAACTTGAAAAAATTAAAAAGGAAACGGAGGAGAAAAAAAAGATTAAAGCTAAGACAGAAGTTGATCAGCATCCTGGAATTTTAATTCCAAAGTCAGAAAAGGCAGAAAAATGGCATTTAAAAAAACTCTCTTCTTTTAAGAAAGTTTTAGTCAGGGGAATAATTATTGCTGTTTTATTTTCAATTATTGGTTTTTTAGTTTGGATTTTAGTTTTCAATAAACCCAAGGAAAAAATAACTCAACAAGAAATAATAACTCAAGAAGAAGAAATAATTCCGGAATTAGAAGAGGAGAAAAAACCAGAAATTTTTATTCCAACAGCTTTAATTCCAGTTAAAGAAACTAAAACTCCTGAAATTAGCAAAAACGAACAAATCCCAGGAATTATTGAGCAGTTAATGACAGAAGAAATAACAGAAAATAGTTTTTTGCAAATAGCAATTAAAAACACTGAAGAAAATCGTTTATCTTCCTTAAAAGACCTCTCTGACAGTTTCCAAATAGAAGTTCCCGAGGAAATCTTCCAAAAATTAGAATCAAATTATACTTTAGCTTTTTATTCTCAAAAACAAGGAAAAAGAATAGTTTTTATCACTAAAATTAAAGAAAAGGAAGGACTGGCCAATTTATTGGAAGAATGGGGAAAAAATATAGAAAAAGAAGGAGTTTTTGTTTCCGGCAAAGAAATTCCAGCTTTAGTTCCTTATTTTAAAAAAGCTCGCTATAAAGAAGCAGATTTCCGATACCAAACCTTTTCCGAAGACGGTTTCGGAATTTGTTATTCTTTATTCAATAATTATTTTATTTTAACCACTTCTGGTGAAAGTATACTCAAGGTCATTGATGAATTAACTTATAAATATGAATAAAGAACTAATTAAAAAATTTAAAGAAAAGTTGGAAAAAGAAAAAAATAATTTGGAAAAAGAATTGAAATCTTTTGCTGAAAAAGACAAAAAATTAAAAGGAGACTGGGATACTCGATTTCCCTATCAGAATAAGGAAACTGGTGGTTCGGCCTTAGAAGAATCGGCTGACGAAGTTGAAGAATATGAAATATTATTATCTATTGAACATAATTTAGAATTAAAACTTAAAAATATTAATTTGGCTTTAGAAAAAATTAAAAAAGGTAGATACGGAATTTGTGAAAATTGTAAAAAGTCAATTAGTATTGAAAAATTAAAAATTTCTCCTGAAGCTCAATTTTGTCTAGAGTGTAAAAAATAAAGTATACTGTCAAAAGTATTTTTACAGAAATTTCAGGAATAGACACTCAAATAATTAAAGTTAAAATAAATACCTCATACAAATTGAGGCATTTTAAAATTGTTGAACTTCTAAATAAGGCTGTTTAGAAAATAAAAAACATTTTTAGTAATATGGAAAATTAAAAAGATTTATATATATAACCTTGAATTCGGTAATCTCCAAATTTCAAACTCCGCCAATCCATTTTTCCCCAGCCAATATAATTCATTTCAGAAAAAATAATTTTACTTTCTGTCACTCTTTCAACATAAGCTACGTGGCCAAGCCGGCTTTCATTGAGAGAAATAATCGCTCCTACTTGGGGAGTGCAATACCTCCCTTTACAGACCGGAAAACCGTAAGAAATAGCATTATTCAACCAATCTTTGGCATTTCCCCAGGAAGGAATTGATCTTTTTTGAGCTACCCACCAAGTACACTGGCCATAAGGATATTTATGGCTTAATCCATAAAAATTGTTTGTTGATAAACTAGTAAAGGATTCTTTCTCAATTTGAGAAGTTGAAGACAATTCTCCACCGGGTATAATTAGAGCTTGATGCTCAAAAATTTCATCTGGGGTAAAAATCTCATTGATGGTAACAATTTCATCAGATTTAATTTTATATTTATTAGCTATACTTTCTAAGGTATCGCCCTTTTCCACTAAGTGAATTAAACCGTCAACCGGCAAAATAGCAAGCTCCTGACCAGGTTGAATAATTGCATCTTTTATATCGTTTGCCCAAACAACTGTTTCAATTCTAAGGCCATATTTATTGGCAATTAGCCAAAGACTTTCTCCTGGTTTAACTACATGGGTAGTTATTTCGTTTTTTACTTCAGTTTGGCCAATAACTTGAGCTAAAACCTGAGGTGTTACCATTACTGGAGGTAAAGCAGGTTTAATACTGCAATTCTCCACTAAAAGAAAATCTGGCGATTCTAAAGAGAATTTCTGACTTGGACCCAAAAACAAAGTCTGAGTACTTTTGTCATTCTTAAAATTAATTATAGAAGAAGAATAATCAGAAAAAATAAAAAGAGAAAAAGAAAGCAATCCAAATAAAATAATTGTTACTATCGGAAATAGTCTTTTTGACATATATTATTTAAGGATACCTCAGCTAGTTTATATGTCAACGCCCAAGCTAACCGAGTATTTATATGCTAAAATTAATTAATGGATTTTACTTCAAAAAAAAATGTCCAAAACTTGCTTAAAAAATATCAAACTCGCCCTTTAAAAAAATTAGGACAAAATTTTTTAATTAATAAGAGAGTAATCAAAAAAATGATTGAGGCAGCTCAACTCAAACCGAAAGAAGTTGTTCTGGAAATTGGACCTGGGATTGGAACTTTGACCATAAAACTATCCAAAAGTGTAAAAAAAGTGATAGCTGTTGAAAAAGACCCAAAAATGATTGAAATTCTCAAAGAAACTTTAAAGAATTTTAGTAATATAAAAATTATTCGCGACGATATTTTGAAAATTAAAAATTGGAAATCGGAAATTGGAAATTCTTTTAAAATAGTTGCTAGTCTTCCTTTCTATTTAACAACACCGGCAATTCGTAAATTTCTTGAGAATGTTGAAATTAGACCTCAACAAATAACATTAATAGTTCAGAAAGAAGTTGGGCAAAGAATTTGCGCTTGCCCCCCTAAAATGAGCATATTGGCTGTTTCGGTTCAATTTTATGCTACTTGTAAAATAGTTAGTTATGTTTCAAAAAAATCTTTTTGGCCTTCTCCAGAAGTTGATAGCGTAATCCTGCAAATTACACCTCTGATTAATACCGAGAGAAAGTTGATTAATTCTGATTTGTTTTTTAGAATTGTAAAAGCAGGATTTTTACATCCCAGAAAGCAATTAATAAACAATTTATCACAAGGATTAAATATCAGCCGAGATAAAATAAAAAATTGGCTCTCAGAAAATAATATCAAGTATGAACAAAGAGCAGAAACCTTATCTATAGAGAACTGGATAACTCTTACCAAAAGTTTTTCTTTTGTGGTAAAATAAAATAATGAAATTATTAGCGGAGGGAAAAATTAAAAAATTCTCAATTTTAGTCGGTTTTTTATTTTTACTCTTTGGGCTATTTGCTCCCTGGCAATTTGTTCAAGCCCAGGGAGGTTTTATTGGTGCCATTATGTCAATACCGATTAATATTATCAGTATTCTTCTTCAGGTTACTTTAATCGTTTCTAATTTAGTTGTTGGCATCGCCGGTTTTCTCCTAAATTGGGTTCTAAGTCCTTACTTTACCAGTTTACCTTATACTCACGGAGGAATTGTTGATGTTGGTTGGCCTATTGTCAGAGATTTTATTAATATGTTCTTTATTATTGCTTTGGTAATTATCGGTTTAGCTACTGCTTTGAGAATCAAAGAATACCAAGCTCATAAAACCTTGCCCTCGCTGATTATTATCGCTGTTTTAATTAACTTTACTCCTGTAATTTGCGGATTGATTATTGATGCTTCAAATATTGTAATGAACTTCTTTTTAGAATATGTAACAGGTTTCAAAATGATGGGAAATTTCTTTGCTCAGCAAGGAGGAATGCTTTCGTCACTCTTCAGTACTCATTTTTTTGATCTTAGCAATGCTGCTAATGTTTTAGGTAAAACAATAGCTATGATTGCTTTTGATTGGATGGCTGCTCTTATTTTTATTATGTATGCCGGACTTTTTATAATGAGATATATTATGATTTGGGTGTTAGTGATTGTTTCGCCGATTGCTTTCTTTTCCCGAATTTTTTCCGGCGACCAGAAATATATTTTCAAGAGTATTTTAGGTTGGGATGAATGGTGGAAACAATTTATAGAATGGTCATTAATTGGAGTAATCGGAGCTTTCTTTCTTTATTTAGGAGAACAACTATTGGTGCATATGCCTCCGCAAATAACATCAGGAGCTACTTCAGATTTGGCTTGGGGATTTATTACCGTACCAGTAGTTGAACTTATTAATAATCTTTTACCTTACGGAGTGGTTATAGCCTTTTTATTTATCGGCTTTATGGTCGCTATTTCAAGTAGTGCTATGGGAGCCGGGGCAATTATTAAAGCTGCTAAAAGAGGTGAGAAGACAATGAGAAAACCTTTATCCGAAGCAATTGGAAGAGGATTCAAGTTTCCAGGCAGAGGAATTAAAGAAATAGGGAAAGGAGCATGGCAAGGAATTAGACATCCATTAAAAACAGGTGCTGGAATAGCCAAATATGCCAGAAGAATACCAACAACTATTAAGGAAACTCCGGAATATGTAAGAAAAGCTGGAGAAGCGATAAAAACAAAAGATTTTTGGAAACAAAAAGCCGACGTGGCTGGTAAAGGATTAAAAAAGGCCTGGACAGAAACCGGAGGATCTATTGCCGGAACAACATGGGAAGCCAGTAAGAATGAATTCATAAAAGAAATTTTTGGGAAAAAGCCAGGTGGAAAACCAGATTTACCTAAAAAAGAACCCGATGAATCAGACGAAGCGTTTGCAGCAAGACTAGAAACATATGAAGAAAATATGGAAGCATATAACAAAATACAAGGTAAACCTTCTATAATTAAAAAACCTGGTGGTACTACACGCGAATCCCAGAAATATCCTCGAAAACTTACTTCTGCAGCTGGAAAACTTAAAAAATGGTTAGTTGACAACGGGATAGAAGAAAATATGTTCGGTGCAATAGAAAAAAACACTTTTTCAAGTGTTACTGATTATGAAACGCTTCATACAAAATTTGATAATGAATTTGACACTTGGAAAAAACAACAAAGAGAAACAATCAATCCGGAAAAAGAAGCCGATATAAAAAGAGAATTACTTGGAGCAAAAACAAAAACAAAATCTTCTAAACAAGAACCTAGTCAGCAGGTATCTGAGGAAGAAAAACAAAAATTTCAATCAATAGCTAAAGGAGAAAAAACAATTTCGGAAGAAGGAGATTTAAAAAATGTATTAAGAGATCTAAGAGGAGCAATTCGAGAACTCTCTAATTTAACTCAACAACAACAAACTACTCTTAGAGATAAAACAAAAGAAATTGATGATGAAAAAACAAATCCTGATCCAATTGATTCGATTCATGTTCTTAAACTTCACGATTTAGAGGAAGAAGGAGAAAAGATAAGATCAAAAGTTAACGAATATCAAGATAGAGATTCTGAGCTGAATAATAAATTAGATGAAATTAAAAAGAAACTTACAAACGAAATTACAATAAAAGCAAGAAAAGGAAAGTAACTTTAAAAATAAAATGAGGCACAAGCGAACGAATGAATCGAACACTTGTGCCCCTTGGAAATTACTCGAGAAAGTCGAACACTCTCGGGTATTTCCTTCGAGCTCGCCTTTCGGCAAACTCGACCTCTCTTTCTTTAGTTGATAGGGCCACTCGGGCCTTCTCAACTTCTGTTTTGGCAGTAGCCACCGCCGCCGGCTCCACCGCCCCTTCGAGAGCCTCCGAGGCCCTCTGGAGTTGTTCCCGGGCTTCTATACAAAGCCCATAGGTGGTGCTTAGAGTTTCCGCCAAGCACCCAATCTCGTTCATTCGGTTCGCCTTCCTATCCTTCCTTGCTTGCCGGACTACACTTCTTGATGACATTATCTCTCCTTTATTTCCCCTTTGTACTACTTAAATTATACATCTTATTAAAAATTTGTCAAGGCCTATGTCTAAAAAAACTTCTAAACAATCTAAAGAAAAAATATCTCCCGATATATTAAAAATAGTTTTTTCAGAAAAAACTCCTTTTCAGATTTCCAAAATTTGTGTTGAAAACGGAATTGAGGAAGAAGAAAAAATTGAACAAGTTGCTCATTATACCGGTTTGGTTTTATTGGGAAAATTAACTCTGAAAGAGTTTCAAAAAAATCTGGAAGAAAAGATAGAAATTGATCCAGAGACTGCTGAAAAAATCAATCAAGAAATCAGTGAAACTGTTCTTAGTACGATTAAAAGCAATGTAAAAATGCCAGAAGTAAAACTAAAAACTCCTCCTAAAAAAGATACATACAGAGAACTTGTTGAATAATTATGAGATTTATTGTTCCAAAATTTATTGAGCACGAAGCAAAAATAGTAGGACCCCTTACCTTTAATCAGTTTATTTTTATTGGTATTGCTGGAGCAATTTGCTTTGTTCTTTATTTTACTGTTCCTTTTTCTTTTTTTACAATTGCTTGCTTTGTTTTAGGCATAGGAGCAGTAGCTTTGGCTTTTTTGAAAATTGGAGGAAGATCTTTGCCAATAATTTTAGGAAATTTTTTAAAATTCAACGTTTCTCCAAAAATTTATATCTGGCGGAAAAATGAAGCCTTAATAAAAATATTTAAGAAAGAAATAATAAAGAAAGAGGAAGAAAAAGAAGAACTTCCTTTGAAAATTAATAGAAACAGTCAATTAAAAAAATTAAAAACTCAAATCGAAACTAAAACTAAATAATTTATGGCCCAAGCTTCTACTCAACAATTTTTAGAAATTGATCAAATTAAAGAAGGTGTAATTCTCTTAAAAAATAAGGCAATGAGAGGAATAATTATGGTTTCTTCTTTAAATTTTGCTTTGAAATCGGAAGAAGAACAAAATGCAATTATTTATCAATTTCAAAATTTTCTTAATTCTTTAGATTTTTCTTTAGAAATTACAGTCCAGTCCCGAAGATTAAATATTACCGGATATTTAGACAAGTTAAAAGAATTAGAAGAAAAACAAGAAAACGAATTATTAAAAACTCAAACTGCTGAATATCGGAAGTTTATCAACGCTTTAATCAGCGGAGGAGCAATAATGTCAAAAACTTTTTTCGTTACTGTTCCCTTTACTCTAATGAAGATTCCAGGAATGAAAACCATGAAAGGATTGTTTAAAAAACAGTCTACGTCTACTTTCGATGACGAACAATTTCAAAGATGTAAATCTCAGCTCTGGCAGAGAGTAGAGTTTGTAGCTTTAGGATTAAGAAGATGCGGACTTCAATGTGTTCCTTTAGATACTTCTGAATTAATCGAACTTTTCTGGAGTTTATATCATCCCGAAGAATCTGAAGTCGGTTATTATCCGGAAATTCCTCCTGAAATAATTAGATAAATAATAAAATGAAATTACCATTTTTAAAAAAGAAAAAAACAGTCCCTGAAGAAATTTTTGAAACTAGAGCTCTAGAAGCTAAAGACATTATTGCTCCTTCTTCTATTGCTTTATCTTTAGATTGTTTAAAGTTGGGAAAAAAGTTTGTCAAATCTTTTTTCATTTTTTCTTATCCGAGATATTTAAGCACGGCTTGGTTTTCTCCAGTCATTAATCTAGATACCCCAATGAATATTAGTTTCCATATTCATCCTATTGAGACAGGAATGGTTTTGAAACAATTAAGAAGAAAAGTGACTGAAGTTCAAGCAGAATTATCCGAGAGAGAAGAAAAAGGATTAATTAGAGACCCAGCCTTAGAAACTGCTTATCATGATATAGAAGAACTACGAGACAGGCTCCAAACTGCTCAAGAAAGAATGTTTAAGGTTGGCATTTATTTGACTGTTTACGGAGATAATCGAAAAGAATTAAAAGAAACGGAAACCACTTTAAGGTCAATTTTAGAATCAAGGTTGATTTACATTAAACCGGCTCTTTATCAGCAAAAAGAAGGATTTGCCGCTACTTCTCCCTGCGGATTAGACCAACTCTACGCTCATACTTCAATGAATACCGGACCATTATCCAGTATTTTTCCGTTTGTCTCTTTTGATTTAAGTTCAAATGAAGGAATTTTATATGGAGTCAATCGTCATAATAATTCTTTAATTTTATTTGATAGGTTTAGTTTAGAAAATGCAAATGCAATTATATTCGGGAAATCAGGTTCTGGAAAATCCTACGCAATTAAACTGGAAATCCTCCGTTCTATAATGGCCGGAGTAGACGTAATAACTATTGACCCCGAAAATGAATATAAGTTTTTAGCTGATGCGATTGACGGCTCTTTTTTAAATATTTCTTTAGCTTCCTCAAATCATATTAATCCCTTTGATTTGCCGTTGCCTCGAGAAGACGAAAAACCAGAAAACGTTTTAAGATCAAATATTATTAATCTAGTAGGATTAATGAGAATTATGTTAGGAGGATTAACCCCAGAAGAAGATGCTATTATTGATCGGGCTTTAGCCGAAACTTATGCTGCCAAAGATATTACTCTGGAAAGCGACCCTCATACTTGGCAAGAAAAAACTCCTTTAATGTCAGACTTTGAGACGGTTTTAGAAACTATGGAAGGAGCGGAATCTTTAGCAAGAAGAGTAAGAAAATTTACCAAAGGAACTTTTGCTAATTTTTTCAACCATCCGACAAATATCTCAACAGAAAAACCTTTCGTGGTCTTTGGAATAAGAGACTTAGAAGATGAACTAAGACCAATAGCAATGTTCATTATTATGAGATATATCTGGAATATGGTTCGTTCAATTCTTAAAAAAAGAATTCTTGTAGTAGATGAAGCTTGGTGGATAATGCAGACCGAAGATGGCGCCTCTTTTTTATACGGTATGGCTAAAAGAGCTAGAAAATACTGGCTAGGAGTAACTACGGTCACTCAGGATGTTAATGATTTTATGAAGTCGCCTTACGGACAACCAATTATTACTAATTCTTCTTTACAGCTTTTAATGAAGCAATCTTCAGCCACTATGGATATAGTTAAAAAAACCTTTAGTTTAACCGATGAAGAAAAATACTTATTATTAGAATCCGAAGTAGGAGATGGAATATTTTTTGCTGGTCAAAAACATGTAGCAATAAAAGTGGTAGCTTCTTATACTGAAGACCAAATTATCACTACTACTCCCGAAGAGGTTTTGAAAATTAGAAAAGCTAAAAAAGAACTAGGAAAATAATATGGCTATACCAGCAATTATCGCCGGAGCTGCTAAAGGGGCTAAAGTGGTTGGCAAAGGATTAAAAGGATCAAAAAAAATAAAGAAAGCAGTAAAAATAGCTAAGACGGCAAAAGATATATCTTCTTCTGATATTTCAAGCGAAGACAAAAGATCGATTCTAACTAGTCCTGAAGGCGTAGCAATGATGTCTATTGGAATTATGCTTGATCTTCTTTGTATAATCTGCGTTATCCTAATTATTTTTTTTGGAATTGGTTTATTATTAGCTAAAATTGTTTATATTGCCGGTCTTATTATTGTTGGCAGTTGGGCATTTTTTCGTTCTGGAAGCCTACCTATAGAAGGAAAAGGGAAGAAAAAAATAGTAAAAGGATTAATCGGTTTTTTAAAAAGACAGTGGCCGAAGCTGGTCGGAAAAGCAATTCCAGCTGTTGGCGACGCTTTTCCTTTTTGGACATGGACGGTTTATTCCGAATTGACCAATCAGTAATTAACAAAAAACAATGCTAAAATTTAAAAAAATCAAATTTTTAATTTTATTTTTGCTCCTTTTTCTTTTTTTAATAGGAGCAACTTTTATTTTTGCCCAAAAACCTTTAGAAATTAATTATCCAGGAATTTCAGGAGTAACTACTCCGACAACCACCAAAACTGCTCTGCCGGATTATATTAAATATATTTTCCAATTTTCTCTGTTTTTAGGAGCCTTAATCGCTTTTGGTTCTTTTATTTATGGCGGTGTCCGTTATTTAAGTTCAAGCGGTTCTCCTTCTGTCCAAAAAGATGGCCAATCCCAAATAACGGCAGGTATTTTTGGTTTGATCATTTTAGTTTCTGCTTATTTGCTTTTAAATACTATTAATCCTCAATTAGTTAGTTTAGATGTTTCTCTTTTTGAAAAAGCACCGAGAGTTTTAACTAGGGGAGTTATGCCAACACTTGACCCAGCTACTTTAGTAGAAATTCCCTTAGGAGGAGTGATTGAAAATCTTTGGGGGACAAAAGATGAACCCAAAAAAGCTGATTGTTATAATTTTGATTTAGAGGGAATTAATCCTAGCGGCGATGCTACTGTTTTTTTAACTGATCATAATAGACTGGATTGTATTGAAAAACTTTCTAAAGCAGTTGAAATCAAAGCAGAAAATCTTAAAAAACCAATAGAAGAGCTGCAAAAATTATATGACTGTCAGAACTGCTGCCGTGATTGTTGTAAAAACGTCTGCGATTGGGTTAACTGTGGAGATGTATGCGATTATTATTGGGATGATGAAGAAGAAGATTGGCAGTGGGAAAATTGTGAAGAAAAATATAGTTTTTGTGAAGAAACTAAAAATGAAGATTATTTTTGGGCTCACTGTGGAGAATACCAATGTTGCGAAGGAGAAGGAATGGTTCGTCAATATCTTTACCAAAAATGCCCTTATAATTGCTGCGAATTTTTTCAGAGATGTCAATGTAAAAATTGTGAAGGTTGTATTTGTATAAAAGAAGACGAAAATGGGGAACCGGTTTGTTGTAATTTTGAAAACGACCCAGACAAACCTTACGAAGACTTGCTGGTTAGAAGCTTAATCGATAAAAATTTATTAAGCGATGAAGAAAAAGAAAATGATCCTTACGAAGATTTAATTGATATTAAAACAGCTTTAAAAGAATTGAGAATAAAGATTGGACTTTTTCCACTAACCGAAGAAGTGAGAAAACCAGAAAATCTTGATATTTTATTGGCAGATGAAGACACTAAAGATTTAATCAAAGAAATACTAATTGGAAACCCGCCAGAAGAAGAAAAATTAAAAGAGTTTTTAAAAAATAAATGGGTAATGAAGTATTTAGTTGAAAATGATTGGCTATCTGTTAATAGAAATTTAGCGAAGATTATGCTTCAGAACCTTGATCTTCTTAAAAATGAAATAGCTATCAACGAAATTGCCTGGATGGGAACGGAAACAAACAGTACCGACGAATGGATTGAATTATATAATAACACTAGAGGAACCATAGATCTTAACGGCTGGAAATTAACAGTAAATGGTAATTTTGAAACTGAACTTTCAGGAACAATTTCATCTCAAGGATTTTATCTCTTAGAGAATCTTGACGGAAATTTGTCTGACAACGGTGAAACATTAGAACTTTATGATGAGTTTGGCAATTTAGAAGAAGTTGTTGATTGTTCTTTCGACTGGTTTGCCGGAGATAATGAGAACAAAGTTCCGATGGAAAGAATCGATCCTAAATATGAAAACGGTTCTATAGAAGATAACTGGACCACCTCTCTTTTTTCTGAAGGCACCCCTAATGCACCTAATACTTTAGGAGTTGTTATTGATTCTTATTCCTCTTTCAATTCTTTGGTATCGGAAATGAGAAACAAATTGCGACAAGAAGAAAATTTAAGAGAAAAATTGATTTTAGTTTTGAGGCAAGACGAAAATTTAGAAAAGATGCTTAAAACTAAAAATGCTTTATCAAATATTTTAATGGGAGATGAACAGCATCTTAAAGCCTTATTAATGCAAAAAGAGATATTAGGACTTTTATTAGAAAATAAAGAAAATCTGAATTCTCTTTTAGAAGATAACAATGCTGAAGATTTAATTCAAGATATTTTAGTCAAAACTGGGGATTGGAAAAAAGATGAAGAATGGGAACAAGAGTGGCAAGACCTTATGGATAATTTAAATGAAGTACAAACTAATTTAAAGCTGATTAAAGATTTTCAAAGGGATTTAGAATGGGTTTTATCGACTCAAAATTTAATGAGAGGATGTGAAGAAGATCCGATTAGTGTTGACCAGTTAAGAGTCCCGGAAGAACTTATTTCTAATAAAATTGAAAAAATACCGGAGTGGGAAGGGATTGAAGCAGAAGTTCCTTGGATTGAAGGAATTGATCCTGCAACTTTTTATTGCCACAAACTTTTATGGTAAATTTCAAAAAAACAATTTCAATTATTTTAATTCTTTCTGTTTTTCTTTCTTTATCTATTGGTTTTTTATATAATAAAAATAGTGCCTTAGCTGAAGACGATGAAGATTTTTGCGCAGAATTTTCTTGTCCTGCTGAATGTTCTGAAGGACCAGTTTATAATGAAAATACTGACAGTTGTTCTTGTATCAACTGCGAAATCTCCTGTGAAGCGGGAAGTGAAACTTTTGTTAATAAATCTATCGTTCCTCTAAACGAAGCTGAGTCTTGGACCTGCGGAACAGAAATTCCAGTGGGAGAAATAATGGATAGAACGGCCTTCTTAGCCGAAAGAATGTTACTTGAGTTTGGTGGTATAATCAAATCAGGAGAAGAAATGGCAAATAAAACCGATGAGCTTCTGACCGACTATAAAGACTGGAGCTGTGATGATTGGTGCCAAACCGGATGTTATAAATATTATTATATCAGCGAAGGAGAACTTCAATCAGGAGAAGATAATAGATGCCCTCTTGAGGCACAATCCGTCCCTAAGGGAATTTATACAGGAGATGAATGTAAAGAAAATTACACTCAATGTAAAAGTTGTGAGGATTGCGGAGAAAGGTGTTGCTGGCAAGAAGAATATTGTCCAGACCCAGAATTCCCCAAAATAACTATTAGTTGCAAGTATTGTAAAAAAGAAAGTTTTTGCCAGGAAAAATGTGTTCCTTATCCATGTCAAGGGTGCTGTAGACAATATTTTGGGACAATTATTAATAATTATACTGATATAGAAAGTCTTCAGAAAGCCCTGAAAGATGAAATTAACGAAACGAACTCGCCTGAAAAATTCACAAAAACATATATTTTAGAACAGCTTGATTTTTCCAGATGCGAACTGGCCCAGTGCTGGATTCCGGCCGAAGATTATTATGATGTTTTAGAGGGAAAAAAGACTGGGAAGCACCTTCTAACCTGTAAAGGAGTTTCTGAAATAGGCCTTCTTGACGACGACCAAATATCTGCAATAACAACTCAAATAATTACCGACTGGGAAGAATTATTAGAAGCGTGGGGAGAAATGGAAGAAGCTTCTTGGTGGCAAAAACCAATATTTTTTTTCAAACTTTTAGGAAAAACTATCTGGTTGGGAGGAAAAATATTATGGATAATGATAGAAGAATGGTTTAACAGCGGTCAGGAAGAAGGATGTTACCCAACTAATTATTATTGCTGTGAATTATGAAAAATTATAAAAAAATACTTTTGCTATTGATTTTTATTTCCTTTTTAATAGGTAGTTTTTGTTTTGCTCAAGGAAGAAAATTAGAAACTGGTTATCCAACTATCTATGGAGTAGAAACGCCTACTACGGTTAAAACCGCTCTGCCAGAATATCTGGAATATGTTTTTACTCTAATTGTAATCATCTCCGGAATTATAGCTTTTGGCTCTTTAGTTTATGGTGGATTTTGTTATCTAACTTCAGCCGGAGATCCATCTAAAATGGGAGATGCTAAGGGTCAAATAATGGCCGGATTTTTAGGTATAATTATTGTTCTCTCTTCTTATTTAATTTTAAATACTATTAATCCCCGGCTGATTATTCCAGAAGAAATGACTATGGCTTCTGCTGCCGGAGGAATCAAAATTTATGCTAATTCCTCTGATTGCGGAGAAACTTTTATTAATGAAAACGAAGATATAAAATCAAAATTAATAAGCTCAAGTTATCCTGAATTAAAAATAGAAGACGAAGATTCTAGAGAAGTTATCTTAGATTGGGGAGCAGAAGGACAAAATAAAATCAGTTCTATAAAATTTTTATCCGAACCCCAAGACTTAACCGTTGAATTTTACACTGGAAATGACTTTATAGGTCTAATAACAATCTATGATGAAAATAATTATCAAAAAGGAGAATGTCAAATATATACTCAAGGCCAACCCAAGTCTATCAAATTGATCTCTCATCCCCCCGGAGTTTATCTTTATGCTAATAACGATTGCACAGGCAAAAATTACGGTGAAGATTACGTAGTTTATCAGGCAAGTTCAGCTACTTTACTTGAGGACTTTAACGACAAAACTCAATCTATAAAATTTGTTTACAGTAAAGATAAAGACGGAAATCTTGTAGATAGATATGCGACAGTTTTACATGAAAAAGAAAACTATATGGGAAAAGCAACTTTGTTTGATTTTGATCCAATCGTTAATAATTGTAAAAATTTGTCTGAGACAGAGGTGGGTGAAAATTTAGCTAATAAAGTTTCTTCAATTACGGTTTACTTAAAACCAAAAATAAAAGATGGTACAGAAAATATTATCGGGGAAGGGGTAACATTTTGGGGAGATAAAAATTATACAAAAGACAAAGATGATATTGAATATCCGGATGGTTATTATTGTTGCCCTACCGGTTGGAAAGTACCAGACTTAGATATTATAAGTTACGATGACAAAATTACTTCAATGGAAATGGACGGTCACTATATAGCACTTCTTTTTGAAGATTCCGATTACGAAGGAGATTGTGAGGTATTTATGAACAGCTGTCCTGATTTTAGAAGCAACAGAATAGGCCAGTGTGGTTGGCTTGGAAGAGGAGATTGTTTGAGTTCTTTTATTATTAAAGCTAGAAAATAATTACTATTATTTAGGTCTTATCAATACTTTTCTTTCTACTCCCTGGCCGATGCTTTCAGTAACTACATCTTGACGGTCGGCCAATTCTAAGTGAATAATTCTTCTTTCATAAGCTGGCATTGAATCCAGGCTTTTTTCTTTCTTAGTAAAAGACACTTCATCGGCAATAGACCGGGCTAGTTCTTTTAAATACTCAATTTTTTTCTTCTTATAACCAGCTATATCGAGATCAATAAAAAAAACCTCACTAATATCGTTAAGTTTTTTTCTTAAAATTGTTTTTAAAAGATGTTGAATTTCAATTAAGGTCTGACCTCTTTCCCCAATTAGAATTTGGGGCTCATCAGTTTTAAGATTGATAGGAATAGTTTGGTTATCCAGAGATAAAAATTCAATTTCAACATTAAGAATTGTTTTTTTAAAAAATTCCTCAGTGATTTTTTTTATTTTTTCAATATTTTGCTGGTCCATATACTAAGTTTTCATTTGTGGAAGCGAAGGTAAAGAAGAAGATTCACTCTTTTCTTTATTTGGTTTTTTAAAAATAAGATATTGCTGTCCTATGGAAAATAAGGCTGTAATTATCCAATAAAGGCCAATTGCTGCTGGCAATCTCCAAAGAATAAAAACAGTAAAAATTGGAAAAAAATAAAGCATTTGTTTTTGTAACATTCCGGAAAATTGACCCATTTGTCCGTTTTTTTGCTGACTCTTTGGAGTTTTAGGAGTTATCATTTTGGTTTGAAAGAATTGAGTGATTCCAGCTAAAATTGCTATCAATAAACTAGCTTCTCCTAAATTAATCATTCCTAAAAAAGTAGAGTTAATAACTCCTGGGTGGGGAACAAAGCTATAAAGCATATTCATTGCCTCAGGTCGAAGTCCTTTCCAAAAAACCTGGTAAAGAGCAATTAAAATTGGCAATTGGACCAAAAGAGGTAAGCATCCGCCAAGAGGATTGAATTTCTCTTTTTGATAGAGTCCCATCATTTCTTTGGCTTGTCTTTCTTTATCGTCCTTATATTTATTCTGAATTTCTTGGATTTTTGGTTGGAGTTCGCTTAAGGTTTTCTGCGAATTTATAGATTGAACCATTAAAGGATAAAGGGCTAACCTGATAAGAACTGTTAAAACAATCACCGCTAACCCAAAATCATGACCAGGGAAATATTCATATAAAAGTACCAAAGCATTAAGAAAGGGCTGATATAAAATTGTATTAAAAACATTAATTAAAGCTGTCATAATATTAAGGTAAATCAATTCCTCCTTGATTAAATGGATGACATTTTAGTATTCTCCAAATTCCTTTTTGTAATCCCTTAAATACCCCATATTTTTCAATAGTCAGATAAGTATATTCTGAACAACTCGGATAAAAACGACAATTCTGACCGAAGCTTGGTGAAATATAATTTTGGTAGAATCGAATTATTTTAAAAATAATATTTTTAACCATTTGAGTTGAAGTCTTGGGCGAATAGCTTCGCTTTTAAAAAAAGAGAGTCTAATGTTTTATTTATTTCTTGAAAATTCTTTTTCTCCAATCCTGGACAGGCAATAATCAAAACATCTTTCCCTTTTTTATTTTTTTTAATTTCTTTAATAATTATTGCTCTTAATTGTCTTTTTATTTTATTACGGATAAAGGCTTTTTTAGAAACCTTCTGTGAAACTATAAACCCAAATCTATCCTGGTTTAATTCGTTTTCGTTAATCTTTAAAATTAAAAAATCCTTCTTAAAACTTTTTCCTTCAGCTAAAACTTTTTTGATTTCTTTTCCCTTCTTAAGTCGGTTATCTTTAGGCAACATTATATTATACGGTTAGTTGCCATCTTCCTTTTTTTCTTCTTTTAGCCAAAACTCTTCGTCCCCCTTTTGTTTTTTTTCTTGCCTCAAAACCATGGGTACGTTTTCTTTTCTTTTTTTTGGGTTGGTAAGTAATAGACATATTTTTATATTACAAAAAATATTAATTTAGGTCAATCATTCTTTCTTTCTCTATTATTCACAGAATTTCCACTGTCTATCCACAAAATATTAATAAAAATACATTTTTACTTTGATTTTTTATTTATTTGATATATAGTATAATATTGTTAAAGTCTTATAAGCTAAAAAAATATGACAAAAGAAGAGCTTTGGCGAGCAGTTTTAGCCCAAATTCAACTTAATATCTCTCAGGCTAATTTTATTACTTGGTTTAAAAATACCGGGATTACTTTTCAAGAAGGAAATCAAGTAATAGTTTCTGTCCCAAATTCTTTTGCTAAGGAATGGCTTGAAAATAAATATGGTAAAACTATACTAAAAACTCTTCATAATTTAAACCAAGAAATTAAAGAAATTAAATATATTGTAGGAAAAACCGAGCTAAAAGTTCTTAAAAAAACCTCCTCAACTTCTCTCCCAGAAATCGGACAGCTTGAGTTTCAGGAATTTAAAATTAATAAAGAAACAAATCTTAACCCCAAGTATATTTTCGAAAATTTTATTATTGGCCCTTTTAATGAGTTAGCTCACGCCGCTACTTGGGCAATCTCAAAAAATCCTGGTTTTATTTATAATCCTCTTTTTGTCTATGGTGGAGTAGGACTTGGTAAAACTCATCTTTTAGAAGCAGCTGGTAATGAAATTATAAAAAACTTTCCTCAAAAGAAAGTCAAATATATTCCATCAGAAATCTTTACCGCGGGAGTAGTTTCTTCAATTAGAAATCATGAAGTTGAAAAATTTAAATCAAAATACCGAGCTGTTGATGTTTTGATATTAGACGATGTCCAATTTTTAGCTGGTAAAGAAAAAACTCAAGAAGAATTTTTTCATACTTTTAATGATCTTTATGAGAAAAATAAACAAATAATCATTTCTTCAGACCGTCCACCAAAGGCAATTTTAGCCTTAGCTGAAAGGCTGCGCTCTCGTTTTGAGGGAGGAATGATGGCTGATATTAGCTATCCTGATTATGAGACAAGGTTGGCTATTTTAAAAACAAAAGCTCAAGAAAGAAAAGTTAATTTTCCTGAAGATATTTTAAATTATATTGCCTCTAACATTCAGAAAAATATTAGAGAATTAGAGGGTGCTATAAATCGTCTTTCAGCTTATCAAAAAATAAATAACCAGCCACTTAATCTTGAAAAGAGTAAATCTTTACTTAAAAACTTAATTTTTTCTCCGGCCAGAGTAAGTACTCCTAAAAAAATTATTCAAGCAGTTTCTGAATTTTATGACTTAAAAGAAAAAGAATTATTATCTTCTTCGAGAAAAAAAGAAATTGTTAATCCAAGACAAATAGCTATGTATTTATTAAGGGAAGATTTAAAAAGCTCTTATCCTTTTATTGGTAGAAAGTTTGGAGGAAAAGATCACACCACTGCTATTCATTCTTATGAAAAAGTTTTAAAAGAATTAGAAGTAAATGAAAATCTTAATAATGAAATTAATCTAATTAGACAAAGAATTTTAACTTGTTAAAAAATAGAGAAAAAATACTGGGAAAAGAGTGGAAAAAATGTTATTTTAAAGATAGATAAATATAAGAAAAAACTTATACCCATAATCTCCACAAATATTTCCAAAGTAATTTAACAGTTTATTTTAAACTTAAAATAAGAATAAAAAAAACTTATTCACAA
>CAYUYO010000005.1:0-2425 GCA_964449385.1 uncultured Candidatus Saccharibacteria bacterium | reverse complement strand
ATTTCAATAAAATCTTTATCTTTACCTATTTTAAATAATCTTTTATTAGAAGCTAAAGAAAATTTTATAAGTTTAACTACCACAAATTTAGAATTAGCTATAAAATGGTGGGCATTAGCTAAAATAGAAAAAGAAGGAATAATAACTATTCCTACTCGAATATTTTCTAGTTTTATAAATTCTCTTCCAAATAAACCAATAATTTTAGAATCAAAAAACTTAGAATTAGGTGTCGAGTGTGAAAACTATCAAACAACTTTAAAAGGTTTAAATTATGAAGATTTTCCGATTATTCCTCAAATTAATAAAGAAGAATCTATTTTAATTGATAGTCGTTCTTTTTGTCAGGGTTTGACTCAAGTTGTTGATATTGCTACTTCTACGACAACTAAACCGGAAATCTCTGGTATTTATTTAGTTTTTCAAAAAGGACTTATTAAAATGGTTGCCACAGATAGTTTTAGATTAGGAGAAAAAACTCTTAGTCTTAAAAATTCTTCTTCTTTATTGAAAGAATATGCTTTAATTCTTCCACAGAAAACAACAAAAGAAATTATTAATATTTTTAGTGAAAAAGAAGGAGATCTTAGTATTTCTTTTTCTCCAAATCAAATTCTTTTTGAATCTCAAATGCCGGAAACACCTCATCCTCAAATTCAAGTAACTTCTCGTTTGATTGAAGGAGAATATCCTAATTATGAGGAGATTTTACCTAAAAAATATGAAACTCAAATTATTCTTCCTAAAAATGAATTTTTAAACCAAATTAAATCAGCTTCCCTTTTTGGTGGAAAAATTAACGAGGTTAAATTAAAAATAAACCCCAAAACAGAAAAAATAGAGATTTCCAGCCAAAGCTCAGAATTAGGAGAATATCATAGTTACTTATCTGGACGAATTGAAGGAAAAGAATTGGAAATTTCTTTCAATCACCGCTTCTTAATCGATGGGCTTTTAAATATAAAAAATCCAGAGGTAATTCTTGGACTAACTGGTGTTGAGGGCCCAGGGGTTTTAAAACCGAGTGGAGATGAAAGTTATATTTATGTAATAATGCCAATTAAGGCAAGTTGATCACATCTTCTTCAGGGGTAGTACTTTCGATTAGACTTGGTTTTTCAAAACTTTCTTTTGGAAATTTTAACAAAGCCTTTTCCATAAATTGATGCCACATTGGACTAGACAACATTACTCCTGATTTTTTAGCCATTGGTGAACAATTATTATTACCAACCCAAATTCCAGTTACGATTGATGGGCTATAACCAATAGTCCAGGCATCTTGCCAATTTTGAGTAGTTCCGGTTTTAGCAGCTACTTGATATCCTGGAAAATATAAAGGAGAATTAGACCCGAACATTGGTATTCGTGCCTGATTATCTGACAAAATATCATTAATTATTCTAGTTGGTTCTTTTTCTATAACCCTTTTCTGGGTTTTTTTATTTTCTTCAATAATATTTCCGTCAGAATCCTCAATTTTTAAAATAGCCACTGGTTCTACTCTTAATCCTTCAGTAGCAAAAACTCCATAAGCAGAAACCATTTCTAATAACTTTATTTCATAGCCGCCAAGGACCATTGAGGGGTAATAAGGAGATATTAGAGTAGTAATACCTAAATCTTTAGCTGTTTCTACTGAATCATTTAATCCGACGTTTATATCTCCTAATCCGGCAAAATCACGAAGAACCTTAACCGAGGCTATATTAATTGATTGAGCTAAAGCTTCTCTTAGGGTTATTTCTCCGTGGAATTCTTTATCATAGTTTTGAGGGATATATTCTTTATCCCCCCAAATCCCAAAATTAGTTTCTTCATCAACCACCTTGTCCTCACTATTAAATCCTTTTTTAAAAGCAGTAATATAAACAAAAGGTTTAAAAGCTGAACCTGGTTGTCTTAGCCCCAAGGTGGCTACATTAAATTTTGGATCAAATAAACAATTACCCTCAGAGGATTCACAATCTTTCGGGTAAGAATCAGGACTATACCAATCTGCCGAACCAACCATAACTAAAATTTGTCCAGTTTTAGGATCAATTGATACCAAAGAACTGTTGTTGGCATTGTATTTTTTGTTTATTTTCGTGCCTTCTTCTAGGACCTTTTCAGCCCAACTCTGAAGTTCCCAATCTAAAGAAGTATAAATTTGTAATCCTTTTTCTCGCAAAAAATCCTCACCATATTTTGTTTCAAGATAGTTTTTAACCCAGAGAGTAAAATGCGGAGCCTTGATTGGCTGAAGAACTTCAGCAAAGCTTAATTCTTTTTCTTTCTCTTTTTTTTCTTCTTCCTCACCAAGATATCCTTTTTTAACCATTCGGTCTAAAATATAATTTTTTCTTGATAGAAGATCATCTTTATTTTTTCCATAGGGAGATAAACGAGAAGGGGCTTGAATTAAAGCGGCTAAAATAGCTGC
>CAYUYO010000004.1:0-56431 GCA_964449385.1 uncultured Candidatus Saccharibacteria bacterium | reverse complement strand
CCCGCCAAGACAATTTTTTATCGGTGCAACCCGAATAACTGAGAGCAAGTTGCGATCTGATTGTATTAAAAAAATCACCCAAGAAGGTGATTTTTTTATGTTGCACTTCAGAGTAGAATGTATCACGGAAATATTGACAGAAATTAATTAGTGTATTACTCTTTAAACATAATAAATTAGCTCTTTTCATTATTTACTTGCGAATTAGTAGTCATAGCCAAAAGCCACTGATTTTTCGGTGTCTACTGGCTATGACTACAGAAGTAGCCCACTAGCAAAAGGAGGAAACGTTAATGACAGCAAATGAATTTAAGACCTGGAAAACCATCCACCTCGGCACTGGCCCAAAGACCCCTGGTGATTTCCGGGAAGCCCTGAAGGACAATGAAATTAATCTCAACCACTGGGCCAACGACATTCTTGGGCAACCCGCTTTCACAGTAGCTACCAAGGAAACTGAAATTGATCTGGTCAAAGTTACGCTTGCCAAACTCGGCTTCGAGAATGATACCAATCGCGACCAGATATGCGAGCGCGCCAAAGAACTCGGCTTGGAGCTTTGTCCGGCGGAAGTCGGTCCTCAACTGAGGCTGCAATACCAGGACCAGCCGAATGACGAGTGGGTCTTAATCGGAATGGAGCCGATTCCCAATTCCGATGGAAACCCGAATGTGTTTGGCATGGTGTACCTTGTTTCGGAACTCTGGTTCTTCAGTACTTGGGGCTTTTCCAACCGTGTCTGGTCTGATGTCTTTCAGTGGGTCTTCTGTCTTCCCCGCAAGTAAGAAAAGCCCTTGGATTCTTGGAGGTTTGGTTCCTGTTTGGAGCTTGGTCTCTTGGCCCTTGGACGAAGCCCTCAATCATATTTATTTTATGAAAGAGGGCTTTTGTATTTCAGTAAAAATGTTCGAACTTCGTCCAAAAAACACCGCATAAAGATTTTAAGTATTGAAAATACAAAATGCGCGTCTAAAAACGCGCATTTTGTAATATACAAGTTTTCTTTTATTTTTTCAGAGTTCCTGGTAAAGGTAATCCCAATTTTCCTAAATTACCAAAAACTGAAGCCAAGAGAGCAATAACTACTAAAACAAAAACTATTGGAACAACAAAGGACAAAGAAGGCAATGAGCTTCCTACTAATTCAACTACAGCGAAACCTAAAACATAACTTAAAACCGGTCCTTTCATAAAATTACAAAGCTTTCCGAAAACAAATTCTTTCTTAACTAAAGCAGCAATAATTCCTAAAAGAACATCAATACCAATTAAAATTATTATCCAGCTCATTTGTGGCGTTCCAAATAAAATAGTTAAATCTGCCATATTTTTTTTATAAAATATTTTTTATTTTTTTTCGACCTTTTTAAAATATTATTTATATTATTTAATTTTAAACTAATTTTTAAATTAAATAAACTAAGTTATCCACACCACTAAAAGATTGACTTTATAATTAAAATAAGTTATTTTAAGAACAATGCAGAAGAAAATAATTTTAACCATTATTATTGTTCTCGTTTTAATAATTGGCATCTACCAAGGGTTTTTAAAGAAAGAAACGCCAAAATTTACTTTAGTTGAGACAGAAATAGGTAATATTACTCAGGAAATTTCTGAAACTGGTCAGGTTAAAAAAGGAGAGGAAACAAATCTTAATTTTAAAAATGCTGGTAGAATTGAAAAAATCTATGTTGCTGTTAACGATGAAGTTAAATCGGGAGAAAAATTAATTAAACTTGAAGCAACTCAGCTTCAAATTCAACTTCAAGAAAGTAAAGCATCTCTTTCTTTGGTTCAAGCAGGATTAGATAAACTGTTGACTGGGGCAAGTCCTGAAGAAATTCAAGTTGCGGAAACAACCGTAGCTAATGCGCAAACTTCTTTAGAATCGAGTCAGCAAAACCTAAAAGATGTTCAATCTAAAGCAGAAGAAAGTCTAGATTCCGCCTATGAAGATGTCGTAAATAGCTTAGATGATTCTTATCTGGAAGCTGATAATGCTTCAACGGTGATCGTTTTACTTCAAAAAACTTATTTTACTGAAAACTATGCAGGAGGTATTAGAATTGAAGAATACCAGGAAGGCATCATGGTTAGAGAAAATAAAGATGAAATTGAAAAAGCTGTAGCTGATATAAAATCTTATATAGGTTCAGTTGACGACAATAATCAACATTATAATATTGACCTTGCTGTTTCTGGTACAAAAGAAGCTTTAAAGGAAATTCAAATCAGCTTAAGGTTTATCAGAGAAATCTGCGAACAATCATCTTATTATAATACTGTTTCTGCAACTGATAAAACTTCTTTAGATACTCAAAAAAGTTATATCAATACTGCTTTGACAAATATCACTAATTTTCAGCAAGCTATAGCTTCAGCCAAAGCGACCAACGAAACAAATATAAATATTAGTATGGCTTCGGTTTCCACTGCCCAAGGTGTTTTAAAAACAGCCCAAGACAAACTTTCTTTGCTTGTTGCTTCGCCTCGCCAGGAAGATGTTAATTCATATCAAGCTCAAGTAAAACAAGCTCAAGCCCAAGTTCAGCTTTTAGAAAATCAGATTCAAGAATCTACTCTCAAAAGTCCTATTGAAGGGCAAATAATAAAGATAAACAAAAAAATAGGGGAGATGGTTCAGCCTGCCTTGCCAGATGCGGTTATTATTCTTTTACCAACAGATCCTTTTGAAATAGAGGTTGATATTTATGAAGAGGATATAATTAAAATAAATATTGGAAATCAAGTTGATATTTCTTTAGTTGCTTTTCCTGATCAAGTTTTTAAAGGAAGAGTAATTTCTCTTGAGCCTACTGAAAAACTTATTGAAGGAATAGTTTATTATGAAGTAACCGTTGCTTTTGAACAGATTCCAAACGGAATAAATCCAGGTATGACAGCCGACATTATTATTAAAACTGCTTCCAGAGAAAACGTATTAACTGTTCTGGAAGATGCCGTCCAAAAGAAAGAGGGGAAAACAATAGTTGAAATTTTTAAAGATGGAGTTATTGAAAGCAGGGAAATAGAAACAGGTCTTCTCGGAAGCAATGATATGATAGAAGTTATTTCCGGACTTGAAGAAGGAGAAAAAATAATTCTACGATAATGCCAGAGCCGGTTATCAAATTAGAAAATGTTTGGAAGATTTATCAGTTGGGAAAAGTAGAGCTGTCAGCTTTAAGGGGAATAAGCCTGGAGATTACTCCAGGTGCTTTTGTAACTATTATGGGTTCTTCCGGGTCTGGTAAATCTACTTTGTTAAATATGGTGGGTTGTTTGGATTTTCCGACAAAAGGAAAAGTATTTTTAAAGGGAAAAGATATTTCTAAAATGACGGAAAGTCAACTTGCTCAATTTCGGGGGAAAGTATTAGGATTTGTTTTTCAAGAATTTAATCTGCTTCCTAATCTTAATGCTTTACAAAACGTAACCCTGTCAATGATTTTTCAAAAAACATCATTAGAAAAAAGAAACAAAAAGGCAGCAGATCTTTTGGAGATGGTTGGACTTAAAGAAAGAGTTCTACATCAGCCGGCTGAGCTTTCGGGAGGAGAAAGACAAAGGGTGGCGTTAGCTCGAGCTTTTGCTAATGATCCGGAAGTAATTATTGCCGATGAGCCAACCGGAAACCTTGATTCTATTACTGGAAGAAAAATAATGGAAATTTTAACTGAATACCATATTAAGAAAGGCGGTACAATGGTAGTAGTTACTCACGATTCCAATATCGCTAATTATGCTGAAGAAATAATCCAAATTAAAGATGGTCAAATAGTCGAAAACCACGCAAATGGCAGAAAATATCTATGGAAGAAATAAAAGAATATTTTAAAATAGCCCTAAGGAATATAAAGACCAGAAAATTGAGGACTTTGTTGACTCTTTTAGGTATTATCATAGGTATATTTTTGATAATTTCTCTGCTTTCTTTAAGTGAAGGGTTAAAGTCAACTATCAATCAGCAACTGCAGTCCTTGGGAGGAAAAATGGTTATGATAATGCCAGGGGGTGATGAAGATTTTTTCTCCAGTATGATGTTCGGCGGTGCAAAATTAGAAAAAGTAGATATGGAAGCTATTGAAAAAGCGGAAGGAGTAGATACTGTTATAGGATATTCTTATACCGGGACGCTCGCCAGATATAAGACGGAAGCAAAACAAATTGCTATATCTGGTCTTGATCCCTGGAAAAAAAGTTTGGAAATTATGACTATTTTTCAAGGATGGGATTTATCGGAAGGCAGGTGGCCCACAAAAGGAAAGGAAATTTTAATTGGTAAGATGGTAGCCGAGGATATTTTTTCGAAAAAAGTAAAATCAGGATCAGAATTGATAATAAAAGGCAGAAAATTTAATGTAGTGGGAGTTTTAAAAACCTTAGGGAGCAAGCAAGACGATAGTATGGTTTATATGGATATGGAAGTATATCAAGATATAACCGGAGAAAAACGAGGTACTGCTTCCTATGCAATGGCTAAGTTAAAAGAAGGTACGGACGAAAATATTGTAGCAAAAGCAATCAAAGCAGCTCTGGAAAAAACTAGAAAAAGAAGGTTTGGGGCAGATGAAGCTGATTTTTCGGTTCTTACTTCAGAAAAAATGGGAGAAATAACCGGCACTATTATGGGAATAATTCAATTAGTTATATTTTTGTTTGCCGGTATTGCTATTATTGTAGGAGGAATTGGAATTACAAATTCAATGTTTACTTCGGTTAGGGAAAGAACTCGGGAAATCGGAATTATGAAAGCATTGGGCGCTAAAAACTCGGCAATCCTTTTAATATTTTTATTTGAAGCCGGAATAGTCGGTCTGGTGGGTGGAGTCGTAGGAACATTAATGGGAGTTATTTTAGCCAAAGGAATTCAAATATACGGCCAGGTTCACCCGATATTTTATTTCAATGCATCTATCAGTCCCGGGTTAATTCTTTTCGGCTTGGGATTTTCGTTTATTATCGGTTGCTTATCCGGATTTTTTCCGGCTAGAAGTGCAGCAAAGCTTAAACCAGTCGAAGCTCTAAGGCGCTTCGAATAAAACTATGATTCTTCAAATAAAAAAATATTCTAATTCGGTTTTGAGAAAAAAATGTGAAAAAGTAAAGGAAATAACTCCGGAGATAAAAAAATTGGTCGAAGATATGATAGAAACAATGAAAAAAGAACAGGGAGTTGGATTAGCTGCGCCACAGGTCGGAGTTTCAAAAAGAGTAATCATAGCTGAAACAGAAAACGGCGTTAAAGAATTTATTAATCCTAAAATTCTAAAAAAGTCAAAAGAAACTGAAATTATGGAAGAAGGTTGTTTGAGTTTTCCGGATCTTCGGCTGAAAATAAAAAGATGGAAAGAAGTAGAAATTGAAAGTTTGGATGGAGACGGCAAAAAAATAAAAACTGAAGGAATTTTGGCTAGAATTCTTCAGCATGAAATTGATCATTTAAACGGAATTTTATTCATTGATAGAATTAGTAAATTAAAAAGATTTAGAATTAGAAATAAGCTTAAAGAACTTGAAAAAAGATATGGCTCTGATAGATGAGTTGATTCAGGAAGGCTGGCTTAAAAATAAGAGAATCATTGAAGCTTTTCAAAAAATTAAAAGAATAGACTTTTTGCCACAAGACAGCAAAGATTTATTTGAATTGAACGAAGCTCTTCCCATAGGTTTTAACCAGACAATTTCCCAGCCATTAGTAGTGGCTTTTATGTTGGAACAGCTTCAACCCCAACCAGGAGATAAAATTTTAGATGTAGGTTTCGGTTCCGGATGGACCAGCGCTTTATTAGCTGAAATTATTGGTTCCAAAGGAAAAGTTGTCTCATTAGAAATTATTCCGGAATTAAAAGAGTTTGGCGAGAAAAATATTGCCAAATACAATTTTATTAAGAAAGGAATCGTAGAATGTGTTTGCGCTGACGGTTCAAAAGGTTATATAGGAAGGGCTCCCTTTGATAAAATCCTGGTTTCAGCAACCGCCGATGAAATCTTGCCAGCTTGGAAAGAGCAATTAAAAATTGGAGGGAGAATTGTCGTTCCAATTGAATCTTCTATTTGGCTGTTTGTTAAGAGAAATAAAGAAGAGTTTGATAAAGTTGAATATCCGGGCTTTGCTTTTGTGCCGTTAGTCACAAAATAAAATGAAATTTAGATTAATTCTTACATTTATTATTATTTTCTTAATTGGGTTTTTTGTTTGGCAGGGGATTTATCTGCCTAAAAATCTTGGTTCTGTTGAAAATACTATGTTTTCCATAGAAAAAGGGCAGAAGCTTTTTCAAATCGGAGAAAACTTAGAGAAAGAGGGGATAATCAAAAACAAATTTTTCTTTGATTTTTATTTGATAATGAAAGGTAATCAGAAAAAACTTCAAGCCGGAAAATACCTTTTAAGCCCTTCGGAAAATATATTGGATATTGCTAAAAAAATTATTTCGGGAAGTACGGCTAAGATAAAAATTACCATTCCCGAAGGATTTACCATAAAACAAATTGAAGAACGATTTAAAGAAATAGGATATCCGATTTCTCCTATTGATGTTTCTTTGAAAGGATTTTTATTTCCCGACACTTATCAATTCTCTTATTCGGAAACTAATCAAGAAATCATCCGAAAGATGCTGGATAACTTTGATAAGAAATTAACTTCTGATTTGCGGGAAGAAATAGAGAAACAAAATAAAACAATTCCGGAAATAGTTACAATGGCTTCTTTATTGGAAAAAGAACTGATAACGAAAGAAGAAAAAGAATTGGCTGCGGGAGTATTATGGAAGAGATTAAATGCAAAGATGCCTCTACAAGTTGATTGTTTTCTGGAAACGTATGAGAAATTAGGCCTGCCGGAAAAACCGATTTGTAATCCCGGGCTGGAAAGCATAATAGCAGCAGTGTATCCTAAGGACAGCTTGTACTGGTATTATTTATCAACGCCAGAAGGAGAAACAATTTTCAGTAAAACCTTGAAGGAACATAATTTGTTAAAAGCTGAATATTATTAATAAGGAGTTGACAAAGAAATAGTAATTTAGTAAACTTAAAACTAGCCGTAGATAAGAGGCAATCACTAAGTCCTCTCGAGGTAAAATAGTATATTTTTATCGTCTGCGGTTTATCGCAGATTTTTTATTATATTATTATGGCATTAACAAAAATTCAAAAACAGAAGATCATCGAAGATTTAAAAGAAAAAGCTTCCAAACAAAAAGCAATGGTTTTTGCTGATTTTACAGGTTTGAAAGTAAAAGACTTGTCTAATTTGAGAAAAGAATTGAGGGCATCTGAAAATGAATTGAAAGTAGTTAAAAAAACTTTATTGGGATTAGCTTTAAAAGAAAAAAAGATTGAGATAGAAAATGAAAAATTAAAAGGAGAGATTGCCGTGATTTTTGGGTTTAAGGATGAACTGTCTCCTGCTAAAATAATTTATCAATTTAGCCAAGGAAATCCAAATTTAAAAATCTTAGGCAGTTTCTTTGGAAATAAATTCCAGAATGCGGAAGAAACAATTATTTTGGCTAAACTTCCAACTAGAAATGAGCTTTTATCTGAATTAGTTGCAACTATTTCTGCTCCCATGTCTCAATTTGTCAATGTTTTACAGGGAAATATTAAAGGTCTAATCTGTGTTTTGGCTAAGGTCAAAACGTAATTATCAATTATTAATTTTAAAACTATAATTATGACTGAAGAAAAAAAAGAAGAAAAAAAGGAAGAAAAAAAAGAAGCTAAGGTTCCAAAGAAATTTGAAGACATTGTTAAGAAAATAGAAGAATTGTCAGTTTTAGATTTATCCGAATTGGTTAAGGTTTTAGAAGAAAAATTCGGAGTTTCAGCTCAGGCTCCAATAGCAGTTGCTCCTGCTGCTGCTTCTGGTCCTGCTGCAGATTCTGTCGAAGAAAAAAGTATTTTCAACATTGAGCTTACAACTGTTGGCGACAAAAAGATTGAAGTGATTAAGACAGTAAGGGATATAACCGAGAAAGGATTGAAAGAAGCCAAAGATTTAGTTGACGCTGCTGCTACTGCTCCTCAGATGGTTAAAGAAAACGTTAAGAAAGAAGAAGCCGAGGAGATGAAGAAAAAGTTTGAAGCAGCCGGCGCCAAAGTAGAATTAAAATAGGACAAATATTCCGAAATTTTAAAAATCAAGTCCGCCAGGGCTTGGTTTTTTTTACAGTTATTGACATCGCCTAAAGAATGATTTTTTGGTAGAATAAGGTTGATATGAAAAATGTCATTGTTCCGTTGCCCAAAAATGATTCTCTTGTAGCTCAATTAGGATCATTGTATAGAACTTTTATAAATACTAAAAATAAAGAAGATTTAGAATTTGATTTATCTTTGCTTGATTGGGTTTGTCCTTTATTAGTGTTGCCTATAAGTGCCTATATAAATAATACTCATAGTGAGTATAGAATAAATCAATTGTCCAAAATTAAAACATACCTAGAAACAGTAAACTTTCCAAAGGGTATAGATTCTATTTCTTCATTTCAACGAAAAACTCAGAAATACAAAAGTTATATTCCAATAAGTATATTAAGAAAAAAAGAGGGAACTAAAAGAGAGAGGTTAGAAGCATTATTTTCGGAAAAAATTTACGAGACACTTGGTAATATTCCAGGAGCGCAAAACGCTGTTTGTTATCCTATTGCAGAGTTGGTGACTAATATATTTGAGCATAGTAAGAAAGATACCGGATTTATCTTCGGCCAATTTTATCCTAACAAAAATTATTTAGATATTTGCATTGTTGATTGCGGTAGGGGATTTGCCGGTGCGTATAAAGAAGAAAAAAATCTAAAATTATCAGATATCGATGCCATTACTGAAGTAATGAAGGGTAATTCGGTAAAATCTGACAGAGAAAGAGGTTATGGTGTTTGGACATCTAAAAAGATTATATGCGACGTTTTAAATGGAGGGTTTATTATGATATCGGGTGCTGCTGGTTTAGTTTCCGAAAACAAAAAAGAAAGATTGGTATTTTTTCCTAATTTTTATTGGCAAGGAGTAATTATTGCTTATAGAATACCAAAACCGACAGGACCTCTTGATATCTCTTATTTTTTAGAATAATATTTAATTTATGTTATAATTAAATAATATTTATACGACAATTAAAAATATGAAAAATATTAAAAAAGAAAAGAAAACTTCAATAGACGTCGCCAATTTATTAGCACCGATTATAAGCTCTCGTGATATAGTTAGTATATTGGAGAAATTTATTAAAAAAACCAATACCCGATTGGTCGATTTGGATTTCATCAATGTAATATTTATTTCACGTTCTGCTACCCATGCCTTATTATTGATGAAGGAAAATCTACGAGCTAAAAAATCTATACTTTTTATTAATACCAATAAAAATGTAGCAGAGATGTTACGTGCTGTAGCCGCAAATAGAGCTGTTCCCAAATCGCAAAAACCAAAGTTTAATCTGGAAAAAATTAATATAAATTCTTTATTAAAAAAAGCTTTAACTTAAAGAAAGAAGAAGCTGAGGAGATGAAGAAAAAGACAGTATCTTTGATATAATTTAAACTGGATATAAGGTTAAAACTAACAATTAGTCTATAAATATGGAAAAATTAATAAAATATGACTAAAAAATTTATTCATTCAAAAGAATATTCTTATACAGTAATTTATGAACCCTTAAAAGACGGTGGTTTTAATGTTGTTTTCCCAGCTATCCCAGAAATTTGTACCTTTGGCCGAAACTTGAAGGAATCCAAAGAGATGGCTAAAGATGCTTTACGTTGTTATTTAGAAAGCGCTTTCAAGAGTAGAGAAATAATTTCCGAAAGACCTCAATCTTTTAAAAAGCCAATAAGAGAAAAAGTAGCAGTTTCTTTTTCTCTAAAATAAATGACCACCTTGCCAATACTGAAACCAAAAGAAGTAATCCGAGCTCTTCAGCGAGCCGGTTTTTATATTCATCACCAGATTGGAAGTCATGCTCGGTTATTCCATCGGACAAAATCTTATTTAAAAATTACTGTTCCAGTTCATTCAAAAGATATTCCCCAATTGACACTTTTACATATTTTAAAACAAGCTGAAATTTCAAAAGATGAATTTCTAAAACTTTTATAATAGAAGTAGCCGGCGCCAAAGTAGAATTAAAATAGGACAAGTATTCCGAAATTTTAAAAATCAAGTCCGCAAGGACTTGGTTTTTTATAAATGTTAAAAAATATAATTAAGGTAGGACATAGATAGGACATCAAAACTATTGACAAGTTTTTTATTTGTGTTAAAACAAACAATTATGAAAGGTCAAGGAGGGCCTTTTTATATAATAGTTCTTTGGCTCTTTGAGAGAAGAATACTGATAATTGACATAAGCTGAGATTGGAAATAAAGGGAGGTGATGCTTATAGAAAAATTGACATTCGGGAAAGACTGAATGACATTCAGGAAAGACTGGAAATTTTTTCTTTGGCTACTGCTGACAAAGCAGTAAATCAAAACTAAAGAGAAAAGGAGAAGAAGTGAAAAAGGTAATAATTCTGATACTGGCACTGACACTGGTTCTACTTCCGGCCACGGCTTTGGCTGAATCGCCTGGTGGGTCTTGGCTTAGACAATTATTGCTGGATTCTAGCTCTTATTATGGCTATATTAGCTGCCTTGCTTCTCTTATCTCGAAAGAAAAAAAAGAAAGCAGAAGATAAAAAGAAACATTTTTGGCTTTCAATCTTTAATATAATCATCTTAATTATCTTAGCTATATTGATGAAATGCTTGCCTTTAATAATTCCGATAATTATGTTAATTATTTTTCTTTTCAGGGAATATCAATTTGATAAATCTTCAAGCCATTGAATAAATGAATAGTTTTGCCGTTAAGAGATACGGCAAAATCTGAAAGATTGTCAAACTTTTCGCTTTGATACTGCTTAATAGTTTCGCCGGCTTTATTAATAATAATAAGCCGGTTTTTATTTGGTTCTAAAATATAAAGATAGGGAAGTGTTTCGGAAGTAAAAATCCTGGAAAAGTTTTTTGGTTCCGGGAAAATATTTAATTCTAAGGTTTTTTGAAGATTACCGGCATAATATCTACTGATTGAATTATCTTTGTTCAGAATCCAAATGCCTCCGTCTATTATTATTGATTTTGCTTCAATTAATGAATCAGATTTTATCCAAACCTTTGGTTCGGCCCATTTAAGATCTCCTGTTGAAATATATTTAATTATTTCTCCGGATATATTGTCTAAAGAATAAAGGTTTGATTTATAATCACAAAAGATATCAGACGTAAAATTTTCCGGAGCAGTTTCTCTTAAAACAGACATTTTTTTAGAAATAAATTCGTTTTCATCAAAATCAGGAGACAATAAAGGTTCTTCGATTATTTTCATCCTGTTAAGAGATTCTAAATATCCTTTCATTGTTTCTTGGATAGCGAGAGCTTGTTCTTTCAATGGTAAATTTTGAATTTTAGTTAAAGGTAAAATTTCATCCCAGCTTTCTTTCAATAGTAAGTTTGCTTGTTTTTGAGCTTCTGGTCTTAATTCTTTTAAAAGTAAAAGGTTTTCTGCTTGGCTAACTTTTTCTTGAATTTGACTTAAGGTGGTTTGATATTCTTTTAATTGCTGCTCTTTTTCCTTTTGAAAAACAAAAGACCCTAAAACTAATAGAAATATTAAAACTAAAATTATAATTATATTTTTAAAAGAAGAAGTCTTTATCCTTTTTTCCATCTTCTCTTTCATAAATGGAATCTTGATATTTAATTTAGGGATAATAATTTTAGGAATAGCTGGCTTATGAATAGTTAATTTAGGAATAGATGGATGAGGTAGTCTTAATTTAGGTTTTTTAATTAATTTCTTAATATAATTAATAATCGGAGTAAAAGCTTCTTTCAGAGAAAATCTTTTTTGTTGTGGTAAAATAGATTCTCGCTTCTTGATTAAAGTTTCTTTGGTTAAAGCTATAACTAAACAAACTCCTGAAATATTTAAAAGATCTTCTTTACCGTGATTAAAGATTCCCCTTAATTTTTCTCCGTCAAAGGGAACTATTTCAGCGATTTTGTCTAAAAGGTTCTTACTTTGGCAATAATCAAAAACTTCCTTTGTCAAAACTAAAATCAAATCATTTTCAGCCAATTTCCCAAAAGCAATATTGCCAAATATCTTTAAAGGATAAGGGTCAATTTCTTCTAATTTTAATTTCTCGTCAATATCGATAATTCCTCTTCCTCTTAATAAGAGTATCTTTAAATCTCCAACCTTAGTAAAATTAAGTTCAAAGTTTCTCAAAGAAAGTACGGCAAAACTTAAATTTCCAAGCCAGCTTACATCACTACTTTTAGCAATTCTTTCTAAGTGATCATTAGCCGTTCTTAAGCTTTCTTTAAGTGAATTTTCTGGTAAATGAAGTTTTGGACTGTAATATTTTTCTTTAATAACACTGGATAAATTATCAAGAAAGCGGTTGTTTTTAGGTAGAACATTTTTTAGATTTCCTACCATGTATAAACTTCCTACTCTCCTTTCATAGATATTTTCCGGTTCATAACAAAAACTATCGAAAACCAAATCTTCTTTTCTTTTTGGATTAAAATGAAATTCAAAAACCTGCATCAAGTATATTGTAGAAAATTTATAAAAAAATAACAAATATTAAAGAAGTTTCCTTTTTTAATTTTCAACAGGCGATGAGGTAAATCTCATCTTCCACCTCGCCTCTATGGAGGCTCAGTACTTGACTTTTATTTAATTTGTAGTATTATAAAAACAGTACATTCGGATAAGGAGAGTGAAATGCCAATAATATTGGCTACGGAGAAAGAAAAGTGGGTGATGATTCACATTATGACAGAAGAGTTGAATAGGGTCCAAGGGTCTAATGGGAATCACTACGGATTACTGAATCTGGAGGAGTTGAAATCCTTGATTGAGAAACTGACAATCGCCTAACGTCTGTCTGAGTGAAGGAGGAGAAAGATGTTGAAAGGGACATGTCCTAATCCCAAATGTGGAAAGGTCTACTACGGCTGGGCCCTGTGTCAGGGTCAACAGATCTGTGACAAGTGTGGAGCTACACTTATCATAGAAGAGCCTAGACCTTCCAAACCGACACCACCTATCGAGCCTCCTACCAAGCCTTATTTCACTTAAGGCAAGTGGCTAAGAGTGTTTTGAACGCTCTTAGCCGCTCTTTTTTTTGATAAAAGGTATAGAAAATGTCAAAATAATAATAACAGGGCACTTGGCGCAGGGGTTAGCGTGCTTCGTTCACATCGAAGAGGTCATAGGTTCGAATCCTATAGTGCCCACTATGAAACAGTTTTTAGAGAAAAATAAAATATTCCTGGCGATTATTATTGGAGCTTTAATTATTGGAGCTGCTATTTATGTTTCGTCTAAAAAACAAATTTCAGAAAAAGGAGAAGCAGAAATTACAAATGGCCAATATTTAGCTTCATCTGAAGTAATAGTGACTAAAGTTATTGATGGGGATACAATAGTAGTTGAAGGTGGCTATCATTTAAGGCTTTTAGGCATTGATACGGATGAAAGTGGTTATCCTTGCTATACAGCAGCTAAATTACGCCTTGAAGAATTGGTTTTAAATAAAAAAGTTGAATTGGAAAAGGATCAAACAGATGTTGACCAATATGGCAGATCTCTGAGATATGTTTTTTTTGACAATAAAAATATCAATCTTCAATTAGTAAAAGAAGGTTTAGCTATCGCTCGATTTTATGAACCGGATATAAAATATAAGGAAGTTATAAATGAAGCTGAAAAAGAAGCCATTGAAAACAAAATCGGCTGTAAATGGGGAGAAGAAGAGAATTTTAAAGAACTTGTTCCCGAAAAAACCGGTTTAGAAGTAGTTTTAGCTTGTGATGCAGGGAATTATATTGGTAAAGAAATGATTGTTGAAGGAAAGGTTATTGATGTTTATAAATCAGCAACTGATACTACTTTTTTGAATTTTGAAGAAGCTTATCCCAATCAATGTTTTACGGCAGTAATTTTTAGTTCTAACCAATCTAAATTTGTTGAAAATCCGCAAAACTATTATTCGGGAAAAACTGTCAGAGTAAAAGGAAAAATTAAAGATTATCAAGGTAAGCCGGAAATTATATTAGATGATGTTTCTCAAATAGAAATAGGAATATGAATTCTTCTTATGTAATTAATTCAAGAGGGGAGAAAGAGCTTTTTTCTTTGAGGAAAGTATATCAAAGCGCAAAGAGAATTGGCGCCTCAAAAAGCTTGGCTGAAGAAATTGCTAAAACTATTCAAAAAGAAATTTATCCGGGTATTAAAACCTTAGAAATATTTAAAAAAATAAAGCAAATACTTCGTTGGGAAGCGCCGAATTTGGCTATAAAATTTTCTCTCAAAGAAGCAATGAGAAAATTGGGACCTACCGGGTTTCCTTTTGAGAAATATATCGTAGAGATTTTTTCTCGGCAAGGTTTTCAAGTTAAATTAAATCAGCATATTCAGGGTCTTTGTTTACGTTATGAAATTGATTTCTTAGCCCAGAAAGGAAATTTACTCTATATTGGAGAATGTAAATATCGAAACTTATCAGAAGGAAGGGTTCATTCTGATATAGCTCTGTCTAATTATGCTCGATTCTTAGATCTTAAAAAGGGATATTTTTTAAGGCAAAAAACGTTCAAAAACTTTGAATTAAAAACTATTTTAGTTACCAATACCAAGTTTACTACATCGGCTATTAGATATTCTAAATGCGTAAATACCTGTCTTTTGGGATGGAGATATCCTAAACCTAAAGGGTTAGAGTATTTTATTGAAAATCAAAACTTATATCCAATTACTATTCTTCCTTCATTAAAAAAAGATTTAGCTGATATCTTAACTTCAGAAAAGATTATATTAGCTAAAGATATTTTAAAAATTAATCCTATAAAGCTTGCTAAAAAGGTTAAAGTATCTCCAAGTCGTTTCAATCTATTAATAAAAGAAGCAAAAATTCTATTAAAATAGAAAATAAAACTTGACATATATTATTTTATACGTTACAATTTAACAGTGGAAAGCGAAGCTTTCTAAGGAAAGCAAAACTTTCTGACTTAAAAACAGAAAAAAGGGAGGTGTAGATTGAAAAAAGTTTGGGCAAGGTCAATGAGCTTTGTAAGAGGACCCTTTAGATTCTTTTATAAGGCATACTATGAAGCTGACGATGGTTCCTGGAAGCTTGTATCATTCAAAGTTGAAGGATATGAGTCAGTCCTCGACTTCCCATTAAACCAGCGGATAGAGCTTGTGAAGAAGTTCGGTCGCCAAGCAGCTAGGGCTGCCCACGAGGCAGCTGAAAAACCTATGAAAATAGGGAAAGGCGTGGTCTAGAATATTTTCCCCCTGGATCATGCCTTTTTGTTTCGTAAAAAAAAATGATATAATAAATATATGAATATAAAAAAGATTGGCCTTAATGTTTCTAAAGTATCTTTAACTGGAATTTCAATCTGGCTGTCTTTACAATTGGGTTTAGGAATAATTCTTGGGTATTTTACAGCTAAACTTTTATCCGGAAAGCAAACTGGGCAGCAAGGAAAAATAAAATCTCTTGCTTTTCAGATGGGCAGCTACAAACTCCATCTACATCATTGGTTATTTGGTTTAGGAGCTCTTATATCTATTTTAATTTTTGATTTATTCTATTCACAATTTTTTTATGGAGTTTTAGGAGGTTTAGTTATCCAAGGTATTTTTAATTACAAGGATTGGAAAAAGATTTTAACTAAAATAAAATAAAAATGACTAGAGGCGAAGCATTTGAAACATTAAAACAAAATATTCAGAATCAAAACTTGATAAAGCATTGTTTAGCTGTGGAAGCAATAATGCGAACTTTAGCTCGCAATTTTAAAGAGGATGAGGAAAAATGGGGTTTAACTGGACTATTACATGATATAGACTATGAAAAAGTAAAAGATGATTTATCCCAACATTCTTTAGTAGGAGCAAAAATGCTTGAGGATTTGGGTATAGATAAAGATATTTGTCAGGCAGTAAAAGTTCATAATGAAGCTCACAATATTCTTCCCCAAACTCTTTTAGAGAAAGCTCTTTTTGTAACTGATCCTTTAACCGGATTAATTGTAGCAGCTACATTAGTTTTACCTTCAAAAAAAATAGCTGATTTAACTTTGAAAAATGTTTTGAATCGTTTTAAAGAAAAAAGTTTTGCCAAAGGGGCTAATAGAGAAATTATTAAAAAATCTGAAGAGCTTCTTAATCTAAAATTAGAAGATTTTGTTAAAATAGGCATAGAAGCTATGCAAAAAATTGCTAAAGACTTGGGCCTTTAATAATTTATGAAAATTATTACTAAAAAAGAAATTCTACCGATTGTTTTAATTATTCTTGCTTTTGTAGTAGGACTTCTTTCATATTCTAGTTTACCGGAAACTATTCCTTCTCATTGGAATGCTCAGGGAGAAATTGATGCCTGGTCAAGCAGAAATTTCGGTGTTTTCTTTCTTCCCAGCATAACCTTAGGAATCTATCTTTTAATTACTCTTATTCCTTTGATTGATCCTTTAAAAAAGAATTATTCTAAATTTGCTATTCCTTATTTTTGGTTCCGGACTCTTTTTATTCTCTTCTTTGTTTTGCTTTATTTTTATACTCTTTGGGCTGCTTTAGAAACAAAGTTAAACATAAACTTTTTCATTATCCCAGCTTTTTCAGTTTTATTTACTTTAATCGGAATATTTCTTCCAAAAGTCAAAAAAAACTATTTCGTTGGCATTAAAACTCCTTGGACTATTCACTCAGAAGAGGTTTGGGATAAAACCCATCAATTTGGCGGAAAATGTTTTATTGTTGGCGGAATACTTGCCATATTCAGCTTGTTATTTCCTCAGTACTTCTTATCAATTTTTATCGCAGTTATTTTATTAACAGCTCTTACTCCAATAATTTATTCTTATTTTATCTTTCGTAAAATTAATAAACTTAATAATAAGGTCGAATAATAATAATTTTTAAGATTAAATTTATAAAAATGAAAAAAAATATAATTAATATCCTTGCAATTACAACTACAGTCTTTTTGGTTTCTCTTATTATTTGGGTAGGAATTAATATTCAAGATAAAATTGAAAAAAGTGAAAATACCATTACTGTTTCTGCCACCGGTGAAGTTTATGCTAAACCCGATTTGGCTTTAACTACTTTTTCAGTGATAACGGAAGCTGAAACTGTTGACGAGGCAATGAGCCAAAATATAACAAAAATGAATATGATAATTGATTCTATCAAGAATCAAGGAGTGGAAGAAAAAGATTTAAAAACCACTAGCTTTAATATCTATCCTCGCTATGAATGGCAAAAAGATGTTCAAATTCCTCCTTCTCCTCAAGGAGAAAGAGTACTAGTAGGTTATGAAATTCAACAATCTCTTCAGGTAAAAATCAGAGATATGGAAAAAATAGGCGATATTATTGAAAAAGCAACTCAATCAGGAGCCAACCAAGTAGGAAACTTACAATTCACTATTGATAAAGAGGACGAACTTAAAGATCAAGCTAGGGCGCAAGCAATTGAAAAAGCTAAAAATAAAGCTAAAGAATTAGCTTCTCAATTGGGAATAAGCTTAATAAGAATTAGTAATTTTCAAGAAAGCGGAACTTTTCCTGGTTATTACGGTTTAGAAAAAACAATAAGTTTTGATGCTGGCGAAGAAGCAACACCTCAACCTCAAATAGAAACTGGCGAAAATAAAATAGAAGTAACCGTTACTATTACTTACGAAATTAAATAAATATGTTTTTGAAGTTGCCGGAAGATAGAAAAATTTCCTGGACAAAGCATTCTAAAGGAAAAATGCAGCAGTATCAACTTTCGGAAAAGCGAGTTTTGCGAATTTTGCGAAAACCCGATAGAAAAGAAACCGGAGTAGCTCCAGAAACAATTGCAGTAATGCAGATTACCGGAACAAAAAAACATCCGACTGAAGTTTGGATGATGTACCAATTAATAAAAAAACCAAAACAAATTAGAATCATCAGTGCTTGGCGATATCCAGGAAGAAGTCCTTTGGGAGAACCACCGCCTATTCCCGATGACGTTTTAGAAGAACTGGAAAAACTAACTAAATTCTGATAAAGTAAAAATATATGGGTACAAAAATCTTTGGGTGGGCATTATTAATAGCTGGTATTTTAATAATAGCTTGGACTTTATACTCTTCCTATAATATGTTTACCGGCCAGGCAGCTATACCGGAAATTTTTCAGACAGAAGAAGCTTCTTCTCAAAAAAAAGAAACTTCTAATAGTATAGAGTCCCAAATGCAAGAAATGATTGGAGAACAACTAAAAGGGTTAATTCCAGCTGATACTATTCCTAAGTTGTTTAATTTAACCGTTTGGGCAGTTTTAGCCGGAATCTTAATTTTTGGAGGAGCTCAAATATCCAATATAGGAGTAAAATTAGTAAAAAAATAAACAAATTAACATTATATGATTATACTTTTAGATATCTTATTTACCATAATTGTTTTTAGTGTTGCTTTTTGGCAAGTAACTAAAATGTTTTTTTAGGCATATTAGCCTTTTATGGAAGAAATTACGAAAAAACAAAACATCTTTATCCAAGGATTTTCTTGGCAATTTTTTGAAGTACCGAGAAATATTTTAAAAGTCTGGAAAAATTTTCTTTTGTTCAATCTAAATTACTTTTCAATTCCTCTGCTTATAAGAACTTTTTTTTCTCCCTGGAGAAAATATAAAATATATCATGGAAAAGGTTTTGACATCGGCGAATATTCTACGGCGTTATTTTCTAATTTAATCTTTCGTCTTTTAGGTGTTATTTTGAGAACTCTTCTAATTTTTATTGGACTTTCAGTAGAAATTTTTATCATTTTTATCGGAATATTTATTCTGATAGGACAGGTTATATTGCCTGTTCTTTTAGTTTTTGGAATTTATTATGGATTCAGAATTTTTCTTTAATTTTAAAAAAACAGCAATCTTCCAAGCCGTAAGATGGAAAGGTTATTTTAGACTTGCCGAATTATTAAAGAACTTATTTTTAATTCTATTTATCTTAATTTTTTTAGCTTTTCTCTACGGATTTTTAGGTGAAAATTTTCCTCAAAGTTTAAATTCAAAATTACTCGGTTTATTGATAATACTTTTTACTTTATCTATTAGTCTTTGTTTAAAAATAAACTTCTTTAAGTCAAAATTTAAAAATCCTGAATTAAAAACAACGATTGTCCAAGCCCTTTCAAAACCCGAAAAATATAATCTTGCAGGATTTATGAATTTTGAAGTTGCCGAAGCTGTTTGCAGATCAAAAAACGACCTAACTCGTCTTTTTTACAATCTTCTTTGTAATAATCCTAATTTTAATTTTGTATTTTCTCGAGCTGTTTTAAGTTTAAGAGAAATCAAAAAAGAATTAAAAAAATATCTAAAGAAATCTATTGATGTCAAAATTGATATTAAGCAAGAAGTAATCTTAAATGCTCTGAAAGTTGCTCAAAGAAAAAAACATCAAAGAATTGAAAAAGGAGATATGATAACTGCCTTGTCTGAATATGAGCCGATGTTCAAGAAAATTTTAATTGAAAATAATTTGACAACGAAAGATGTCGAAAATTTAACTTGGTGGGAGGAAAATTTAGAAGAGGAAATTAAAGAAAGAAAAAAATTTTGGAAATGGGAAAATTTGATTAAAAAAGGTTCTTTGGCTAAAGAGTGGGCATTTGGCTACACTATTACTTTGGATAAATTTTCAATAGATTTATCAAAAGTGCTAAAAAAGAGAGGTTCTCCTGAAATAATTGGTCATCAAGAAGAGATTAGGGCGATAGAAAGAATTCTATCCAAAGAAGAAGACAATAATGTTTTATTGATAGGAGAACCTGGAGCAGGTAAAAAAAGCATTGTTCAGGGACTAGCAGCAAAACTTCTTTTGGGCAAAAGTCTGCCAAATCTTAATTATAAAAAAATAAAGGCACTAAATATCTCGTTTCTTTTGTCTAATGCCGAGAATCAGGAAGAAATTCAAGCTATTTTAGACAAAATTTTTCAAGAAACATTAACAGCTGATAATGTTATTCTAACTATTAACGATTTTGATAATTTTATTAAAAGCGAGAAACAACCTGGAGTAATTGATATTTCAGGAATTATTTCTTCTTATTTGGCTTTGTCTGGTTTTCAAATTATAGCTATTACTACTTATCAAGGTCTTCATAAATATCTTGAAAAGAGACCGGAAATTTTAAACCTTTTTGAAAAAGTGGAAGTTTCTGAAATTTCCGAAAGAGAAACCTTAGTGCTTTTAGAAAGATTAGCTTTAATTTATGAACAAAAATATAAAAAATTTATCAGCTATCAAGCTTTAAAAGAAATAATTAGTTTAGCTGCAAAATATCTTCCTTCTTTACCTTTTCCTAAAAAAGCAGTTGGTCTTTTAGATGAAGTAATGGTTTATATTTCTCAAATCAAAGATAAGATAGTCTTGCCAAAACATGTAGCTAAGATTGTTTCAGAAAAAACTCAAATCCCGGTTGGCGAAATAGAAACTAAAGAAAAAGAAATTTTGCTCAATTTGGAAAAATTAATTCATCAGAGAATTATTAATCAAGATAAAGCCGTAGATGAAATATCAGCTGCTCTAAGAAGAGCTAGGGCAGGAATAACAATCAAAAAAGGGCTAATGGGTGGCTTCTTGTTTTTAGGACCAACTGGAGTTGGAAAAACTGAAACATCAAAAGCCTTAGCTGAAATATATTTTGGTTCGGAACAAAAAATGATTCGGCTTGATATGTCTGAATTCCAAGCAATAAAAGATATTTCAAGGTTAATTGGTTCACCTCAACAAGAAGGATTATTGACTACTCAGGTCAGAGAAAATCCTTTTTCTTTAATCTTACTGGATGAAATTGAGAAAGCTCATCCCAATGTTCTAAATTTATTTTTACAAGTCTTAGACGAAGGATTTTTAACCGATGGTTTGGGCAGAAAAATTAATTTTAAAAATTCAATTATTATCGCTACGTCTAATGCTGGTTACAAAATAATTTTAGAAGCATTAAAAGAAAAGACTGAATGGTCTCAGGTCAAAGAAAAACTTTTAGACTACTTGTTTGAAAAAGCTATTTTTAGGCCCGAATTTATTAATCGGTTTGATGGAGTAATTGTCTTTAAGCCGTTGTCTAAAGAAAACCTTCTTGATATTGCTGAACTTCTACTTCAAAAATTAAAGAAAAACCTTAAAGAAAAAAATGTTGAATTTATTATTACCTTGCCACTTAAAGAAAAGATTGTTGAATTAAGTTATTCTCCAATCTTTGGAGCCAGAGAGATGAAAAGAGTAATTCAGAACAAAATAGAAAACGTTTTAGCTTCAGCTCTTTTATCAGGCAAACTGAAAAAAGGAGATAAAATAGAAATTGATCCAGAGAAATTTAAACTAAATATTAGGTAATAAACTTCTATTAGATAAGAAATATAAAAAACAGCATTTATGACTGTTTTTTTTATTGTCTGTGGATATACTGTGGATAAAACTCAGTTTTTATCGGGATTTTAAGAGTGGTTAATATTGGTTGACTCATAGTCTAGAGTGGGTTAAAAAGAACATAAGTGGGGAATTGTGGAAAAAGCTGGGGATAAGTGAACAAAACTGTGAATAAATATGTTTATAGGAGAATATACATACTCAATAGATGATAAGAAAAGATTAGCTATTCCGGCTAAATTTCGGAAGGCTTTAGAAAAACGGGCAATAATAACTAAGGGGTTAGACCAATGTCTTTATCTTTATTCAATTAAGGTGTGGGAAAATGTTGCTAAAAATATAGCCAAACTTCCTTTTACACAAGCTGATGCCAGAGGATTTTCTAGATCAATATTAGGAGGAGCAATGGAAGTTAATATTGATAATTTGGGCAGAATTTTAATACCTGATTATTTAAAAAAATACGCAATACTTAAAAAGAAAGTTATATTTGTCGGAATGTACGATAAAGTTGAAATATGGGATGAATTAGAGTTTGAAAAATATAAAAATAAAACTGAAGCAGAAATAGGGGATATAGCAGAACGCCTTAAGGAACTCGGCATTTAATCTTAAATTTAAAATTTAATTGTGAGTCATATACCAGTTCTTCAAAAAGAAGTTATTAAATACTTGGATCCTAAGCCAAATGAGGATTTTATTGATTGTACGATTGGCGAAGCAGGCCATACTACTGCAATTCTGGAAAAAAATACTCCAAAAGGAAAAGTTTTGGGAATTGATTGGGATTCAGAAAAGATTAAAAATTTAAAGGAAAAGAAGGAAAAAGAAAGGCTAATTCTTATTTGCGATTCTTTTATCAATTTGGAAGAGATTGTTAAGAAAGAAAAATTTTCTTTTGTTTCAGGAATATTATTTGATTTAGGTTTTTCAAGCTGGGATTTAGAAGAGAGTAAAAGGGGATTTAGTTTTTTGAAAGAAGAACTTTTAGATATGAGGTATAACATTCAAAATCCCTTAACAGCTGAGAAAATTCTGAATTTTTGGTCAAAACTTGAAATTGAAAGAGTTTTAAGAGAATACGGAGAAGAACAATTCTCTAAAAAGATTGCTGAAAAAATTATTGACTTCAGAAGAATAAAACCAATTGAAACAACATCTCAGTTGGTAGAAATTATTAAGAAAACAGTTCCTTTTCAATATCAACATAAAAAAATTCATCCTGCTACTAAAACCTTTCAAGCTTTGAGAATTACCGTTAATAACGAATTAAACAATATAGAAGAAGCCTTACCTCAGGCCGTAAAAATATTAGCTCCGGGAGGAAGATTAGTAGTAATTTCCTTTCATTCTTTAGAAGACCGAATTGTAAAAAATTTTTATCGGTCTTGCGCTTCAAAAAAATTAAATATTTTAACTAAAAAGCCGATTAAACCTCAAGAAGAAGAAATAAAAATTAATCCTAGAGCAAGGTCAGCTAAACTTAGAGCGGCAATAAAAATATAATGGCTAAATTTATTAAAGCAACAATCTCTATTTCCATACTGTTTCTCTTATCTTTTTATGTTTTTCAGGTTAATTCTTTAAGTAAGGAAATTTATCTCATCGAAAATTATGAGAAACAATTAAATCAGCTTTCTGAAGAAAATGAGGCTTTAGAAATTAATTTTTCAGAAGTTAATTCTCTTAAAAACATTGTAAGTTATCTTCAAACCCAAAACTTTGAAAGAGCAAATAAAATAAAATATATTCATATTCTGGAAACTTCAGTGGCTATAAGATAATAAGCAATGAGAACAAGAATCAATTTAATTTTTATATTAATATTTTTACTTTTAGTAGTGCTTCTTAGTAAGCTTTTTTTTATTCAAATTGTTCGAGCTGATTTCTATAAAGCCCTGGCTCAAGGCCAAAGTGTTTCCGCCAACGGCGAAGAAAGTCAAATAACAGCTCGAGGAAAGATTTTTTTAAAAGATAAAGAATATTTAGCAATTGATAAGAAATGGCCATTGGTTTTTGCTTATCCTCCCAAAATTACAAAAATAGAAGAAACTGCCAAAACTTTATCTGAAATGCTTTCGCTTGACGAAGCTTTTGTTTTAAAAAAACTCCAGAAAGATACATTATATTCGCCAATTAAAAGTAGACTGAGTAATCAAGAAGTGGAAGATTTAAAAAAAATAAACCTAGCAGGAATTTATCTTGAATCTGAACAAGGCAGATATTATCCTCAAGAATCATTAGCTTCTCAAGTAATTGGTTTCTTAGGAGCTGAAAAAAAAGGGCAATATGGATTAGAAGAATATTATAACGAAGAACTTGCAAACAACTCTGATATTGTTCTGACATTAGATTATAATATTCAATTTACAGCTGAAAAATTATTACAAAAAGCTAAAGAAGATTTAGCTATTGAGGGAGGCCAAATTATAGTGATGGAGCCACATTCTGGAGAAATAATCGCTTTGGCTAATTTTCCAAACTTTAATCCCAATGAATATATCGAATATGCAACAGCTGACAATTTAGAAATCTTTCAGAATGGAGCAACTCAAAAACTCTTTGAACCGGGTTCAATTTTTAAGCCTATAACTATGGCTATTGGACTGGAAGAAGGAAAAATTACTCCTCAAACCACTTATATTGATGAAGGAGTAGTGAAAATCGGAGGTTGGTCAATTACTAATTATAACTTTCATGTTTGGGGAGAACAAACAATGACCCAAGTCCTAGAAAATTCAATTAATACCGGAGCGGTCTTTGTTGAAAAACAACTTCCTCATAAAGTTTTTTTAGACTATTTAACTAAATTCGGCATTTTTGAACCAACTGGAATTGATCTGCCGGAAACTTATTCTGAAAATAAAGAATTTAAACAAGGTTATGAAATAAATTTTGCAACAGCCAGTTTTGGACAAGGAATTGAAATGACTCCCATTCAATTAGTAAAAGCTATAGGTACTATTGCTAATAATGGAAAATTAGTCACACCACATTTGATAAACGATCCATCTTATTCTAATCCTGAAGAAGAAAGACAAGTAATTTCTTATAAAACTGCTTCTCAATTAACAGCAATGTTAGTTAGCTCGGTAGAAAATGGTTATGCTGAAAAAGCTAAAATTCCCGGTTATTATATTGCTGGAAAAACCGGAACTTCTAATATTCCTTTTTCTGTTTTAGGAATTGACAAATCCGGTTATTCGGATAAAACCTGGCAAAGCTTTGTTGGATTTGCTCCGGCTTTTGAGCCAAAGTTCTTAGTTTTAATAAAACTTGATAATCCGATGGCTCAATCAGCCGGTGCATCAACCACATTGGTTGCTCATGATTTAATAAAATATATTATTGATTATTATCAAATTCCTCATGACTATGAGTAGGCTTGAAAAAATTTTCAAAGATAATATAATATAAGAAAGGAGGATTTATGAAATATTGATTGTCCTTTAACAACCAGAAAGGCTTGAAAAGGGGGGAACGAAACATAATGAGTAGGAGAAACTTGGAAGTCTGGGAATTCAGGTGTCCTGTTTGTGGAGAAATCGGCACTACTCACCGGAATCATTTTCCGAAATGTTCCAATCTTGGCTGTGGAGCATCTCTTGAAGTCACCAGTATTGTTGAAGAAAACAATAATTCTTTCAATAGAGTTATGGTGAATGTGAAGATCCGTAACTCTCACTCCAAGAGAAAGATGTAGCTTCTCTGCTTCAAGTTTGTCTAGAAGGTCGCCTAGATTCTATCAAGGCGACCTTCATTAATAATTATAGGCCCCATCGTCTAATGGTTTAGGACGCATGGTTCTCATCCATGTAATTCGGGTTCGACTCCCGCTGGGGCCGCAATACTAATACATCAAGCTGGAAGTCCAGTCTTTTTTTGTTTACAATAAACTAATGACTCAAATCTATTGGCATAGTTTAAATGTTTCAGAAGTAATTAAATTCTTAAAAACTAATAAGGAAAAAGGATTAACCGAAAAAGCAGTTCAATTATATCAAAAACAATCTGGTAAAAATTTACTTCCGGAAGAAAAACCAATATCTAAACTAAGTATATTTTTTGAACAGTTAAAAAGTCCTTTAATTTTTATTTTAATAATTGCAGGAATTATTACCTTACTTTTAAAAGAGTTTACTGACAGTATCGTCATTTTTGGTGCTGTTTTTTTAAATACCATTGTAGGATATTTACAGGAAAATAAAGCTTCTCAAACCTTAAAAGAGTTAAAAAAAGTAGTTGAATATAAAGCTGAAGTTTTAAGAAACGGCAATCTAAAAATAATTGATTCAGCTGAAATAGTTCCTGGAGATATTATTGTTTTAAATCCGGGAAACAAAGTACCGGCTGATGGAAGAATAATTGAAAGTCATGATTTAAAAATTAACGAAATGACTTTGACCGGAGAGTGGATGGCAGCTGAAAAAAAATCTGAAACCCTGCCAATTCAAGTACCTTTGGCTGACAGGGACAATATGGTCTATATGGGAACAATAGTTGAATCCGGAAACGGAAAAGCAATAGTTGTTGAAATTGGGATTCAGACCGAAATAGGAAAAGTAGCAAAAATGATAAAAGAAACTAAAGAAGAAAAAACCCCTCTTCAGAAAAAAATAACTCATCTTAGCCAGATTGTTGGAGGAGCTATCGGAATAATTTGTATTTTTATTTTTATTGAAGGATTAGTTACCGGCAATACTTTCTTGGAAATGTTTACTACTTCTGTAGCAGTAGCAGTAGCTGCTATTCCCGAAGGATTACCAGTAGCTATGACCGTAATTTTAGCATTAGGAATGCAAAAAATTCTAAATAAAAAAGGATTGGTCAGGAAATTAGTAGCAGCTGAAACATTAGGCAGCACTTCAATTATTGCAACTGATAAAACCTGTACTTTAACCGAAGGAAAAATAAAAGTAACAAAAGTCTTGCCCGGAAAAAATAAAGGCCTTATTCCTAAAATTGCTTTATTATGTAATGAAGCTTTTGTTGAAAATCCAAAAGCTCCATCAGAAAAATGGAAACTAAGAGGAAGGCCTACCGATAAAGCTTTGCTTTTTTATGCATTATCACAAGGATTCACAAAAGAAAAATTAGAAAAAGAACTGCCAAAAATTGATGAAATTCCTTTTGATAATCAAAAAAAGTTTATATCCACTCTGCATAATCTGAATAAATTAAACAATAAAAATATTTTGTTTGTTTCGGGAGCACCGGAGAAAATTTTAGAAATGTCAAAAATAAACGATAGGGAAAGAAAAAAATGGGAAGAAGAATTAAAAAATATTACATCTCAGGGATTTAGGACCATAGCTTTAGCCGTAAAAACTACCAAAGAAACAAAGATTGCCAATATTGAATTCAAAGATTTGGAATTTACCGCTCTTTTAGGACTTACCGATCCTTTAAGAAAAGAAGTGAAAGAAGCTATTAAAATATGTCGTCAGGCAGGAATGAAGTCAATTCTGGTAACCGGCGATCATAAATTAACGGCTAAAGCAGTAGCTATTGAAATTGGTCTCAAAACTAAAAAAGAAAATATTATTGAAGGAAAAGATTTAGATAAATTGTCAGATGAAGAATTCCTAAAAATCGTGAAAAATATTGAAGTTTATGCTAGAGCTGAACCGCGCCATAAACTTCGAATTATTGAAGCTTGGCAAGAAAAAGGAGAAGTAATAGCTATGACAGGGGACGGAATAAATGATGCCGCTGCTTTAAAGAAAGCAGATATTGGAATAGCTTTGGGTTCTGGAACCGACGTAGCTAAGGAAGCTTCTGATCTAATTCTTTTGCCGGATTCTTTTAATATAATTGTAGCTGCTATAGAAGAAGGAAGGGCAATTATCGATAATATGCGAAAAGTTATTACTTATTTGCTCTCGGACAGCTTTTCCGAAGTAATTTTAATTGGTGGAGCTTTAATGGCCGGACTGCCATTACCGATTTTACCGGTCCAAATTTTATGGGTAAACTTAATTGAAGACGGTTTGCCTGATATTGCTTTGGCTTTTGAACCAAAAGAAAAAGATTTAATGCGACAAAAACCTCATGGACACGATACTCCTCTTTTGACTAAAGAAATGAAAGTAATAATTTTTGTTATCGGATTAATTACCGATTTGATTCTTTTGGGATTATTTTTCTGGCTTTGGCGACAAGATCATGATATAGCTCATATTAGAACAATGGTTTTTGCCTGTTTGGCTATTGATTCTATTTTCTATGTTTTTTGCTGTAAAAGCTTAAGACGTAATTTATGGCACATAAATCTATTTTCAAACAAGCTTTTAATTCTTGCCTGGATTGTTGGATTCGTTGCTCTTATTTCTGCTTTATATTTACCGGTTTTTCAAACCTTGCTTAAAACCGTTCCCTTGGGATTATTTGACTGGTTAATTTTAATTAGTCTGGGAATAATTGAAGTAATTTTGATTGAAGCAGCTAAACATTATTTTATTATTAGACATCAAACTGAAATATGATATGGACTTATGTCTTAATTTTTTTGGGCAGTTGCGGACTTTTATTTTTTTCTGGAAGCTTATTAGTTAAAGTTTTAACTAGAATGGCCAGGTTTTTAGGTTGGCGGGAATTTGTCCTTTCATTTTTAGTTATGGCTTTTGCCGGCTCTCTTCCTAATCTTTTTGTGGGAATTTCTTCAGCTCTTCACGGCATTCCTCAGCTTTCTTTTGGTGATATCGTCGGAGGAAATTTAATTGTTTTGACTATTATCGTAGCAATAGCTGCTTTAATTGCGAAAGGTCTTCCGACAAACAGCAAAGTAGTTCAAACTAGTTCTATTTTTACTATTATAATCGTTATCTTGCCTCTCTTATTAATCTTAGACGGTACTTTGGGTAGAATAGACGGTGTATTATTGATTTTATGCTTTGTTTTTTATGTTTTCTGGCTCTTTTCTAAAAAGGAAAGATTCACCAAAGTATATGAGGAAGAAAAAGTAAAAATTGTCAAAGGATTCGGAACTTTCATTAAAGATTTAGGTGCAATAATTTTGGGAATAGTTCTTCTATTATTAGCTGCTGAAGGAATGGTTAGATCGGCATCTTTTTTTGCTGAAAGTTTAAATTTGTCTATTGCTTTAATCGGAATCTTAATTGTTGGCTTTGGCAATGCCTTACCCGAAGCTTATTTTGCCATAGCTTCAGCCAGAAAAGGACAAACCTGGATGATTTTAGGAGATTTAATTGGAGCGGTAATAGTGCCTGCTACTTTAGTTTTAGGTACCGTAGCTTTAATTTGTCCGATTGAAATTTCAGATTTTTCTCCTTTTGCTATTGGTAGATTCTTCTTGATAATTGCTGCTTTATTTTTTCTCTTTTTTATCTGGACCGACAGAAAAATTACTAAAAAAGAAGCTTTATTTTTATTGGGAATTTATATCGTCTTTGTTTTAGTTGAAATTTTAGTCTAATAATGCTAAGATATTTATAATGGAACAAATAATAATTCCGTTTTTAATTTTAATTGTTCTTATTTTAGTAGTAGTAATTTTTTTTATCAAAAAAGAAACCGAAAAAGAAAGTAGCTCTTTGATAATGCAGCAATTGAATCAAATCAATCAGATTTTAGATAACAAGCTATCAGAATCAAATAAAACAATACAAACTCAATTGGGTCAAAATGTTAAGATTATCGAGAATATTACCGAAAAATTAACTAATTTAGACAATACCAATAAACAGGTAATTGGTTTTGCAGAACAATTGCAATCGTTGGAAAATATCTTAAAAAATCCAAAACAAAGAGGAGTATTAGGAGAATATTATTTGGAAGAATTATTAAAGAATGTTTTTGCTCCTAATCAATACCAAATGCAATATGAATTTAAAAACAAACAAATAGTTGATGCAGTTATATTTATAAAAGATAAAATTATTCCTATAGATTCAAAATTCTCCTTAGAAAATTATAATAGGATTATTGAGGAAAAAAATCCAATTGAACGAGAAAAATTAGAAAAAACATTTAAACAGGATTTAAAAAATCGGATTGATGAAACGGCAAAATATATTATGCCGCAGGAAAAAACCTTAGATTTTGCTTTTATGTTTATTCCAGCCGAAGCAATTTATTATGACTTACTAATTAATAAAATTGGAGAAATTAAGAGTAATACCCGCGATTTAATTGATTACGCAGTCAGAGAAAAACATGTTCATATAGTTTCTCCTACTTCCTTTTATGCTTATCTTCAAACAATTTTACAAGGTTTACGCGCAATGCAAATTGAAGAATCAACCAAAGAAATTCGTAAAAGAGTAGAATCATTAGGACGGCATCTAATAACATATGATGGATATTTACAAAAACTTGGAAATAATCTTGGTACAACCGTAAATGCTTACAATAATAGCTATAAAGAATTTTGTAAAATTGATAAAGATGTGGTAAAAATTACAGAAGGGAAAACAAAAATAAAAATAAAACAATTAGAAAGGCCATCTCAAGAATAAATATTATGTTAGCAGTAATTAAAACCGGAGGGAAACAATATCTTGTTTCTCCAGGTCAAAAAATTAAGATTGAAAAAATTGATCCCCAACACTTTAAAAAAAGTGCAGAGAAAGAAAAAGAAGAAATTATCTTTGATAATGTCTTGCTTTTGGAAAAAAGCAATAAATTAGAAATCGGTACTCCTTTTATTAAAGGAGCCAAAGTTATTGCAAAAATTGTTCGTCAAGCAAAAGCTAAAAAAGTAATTATTTTCAAATATAGAGCAAAAAAACGTTACAAAGTAAAAAAGGGCCATCGTCAGCCCTTTACCGAAGTAGAAATACTTAAGATTTCTAACACCTAGTTATTTTCGATTTTCTAAAGCGGAAGATAAAGTTTCTTCGTCGGCATATTCCAATTCAGCTCCAGTAGGCAAGCCCCGGCCAAGCCGGGTGATTTTTATTGGATTAACAAGCTCACTATGAGTAAACGGTTTTAATAATCTTTCTAAATATAAAGCCGTAGCTTCACCCTCAACAGTTGGATTAATAGCAATGATTACTTCTTTAATTTCCGGATGATCTTTTATTAGTTTTTCCAGTTCTTTAGTCCTCAATTTTTCAATATCAGCCTTTTTGAGTTTAGAAACAGTTCCGCCTAAAATAAAATACCTTCCGGTATATTTTTTAGTTTTCTCAAGAGTAACTAAGTCAGTTTCTTTTTCAATAATACAAAGCAAAGTTTTATCGCGCATAGGATTAGAACAAATCTTGCAAAGCTTTTCTTCTTGATTTGAACTTGTCGAAGGTTCAAAAGGATTAAAGCAAAAAGAACAAATTTTAACATCTTTCTTTAGTTTGGAGATAGAATTTATAAGTTCTTCAATCTCTTCTTTTGACAGCTTCAATAAATAAAAAACAAAACGGGAAGCAGTTCGCGGTCCAACCGTTGGAAATTTAGAAAATAGAGAAATAAGTTTTTGAATAGTAGGAGAAAGCATTATTCTTCTTCAATAGTGTGTTGTTTTTCCAAATTGTAAAAAGTAACTTCTTGGTCATTAAAATACAACTCAACATTTCCAACCGGACCATTACGGTGTTTAGCTATAATTATATCAGCGATGTTTTTCCTGGGAGTATCAGGTCGATAGCGATCCTCCCGATAAATAAACAAGACTACGTCCGCATCCTGCTCCAACGAGCCTGATTCACGAAGGTCGGCTAATCTCGGTTTCTGAGGAGACCTTTGTTCTACTGCTCTGGAGAGCTGAGATAGGGCTAGAACAGGAATATCAAGCTCTCTGGCCAATCCTTTCAAAGAACGTGAAATCTCGGTTATCTGCCTTACCATTTGATCAGAAGGGTTCCTCGGCTCCATTAGTTGTAAATAATCAACAATAATCAGTCCTAATCCTTTTTCAGCTTGCAATCTTCTAGCCATAGCTCTCATTTGAAGAATATTTGCCGAAGCAGCATCGTCAACATAAATCGGTGCTTCAGATAAAACTCCTATTGCTTTTTGAATTTTAGAAAAATCATTTTCTTCTCCATCTCCAGAAAGTCTCCCGGTTCTTAATCTCCATAAATCAATATTAGCCAAACTGGCAATTAATCTATCTACTACTTGGTCTTTTGACATTTCCAAGCTAAATATCCCTACCGGTATTTTTTGAGAAGTAGCAATATTAGCAGCAATATTAGTAGCTAAAGCACTTTTTCCCATAGAAGGTCTGGAAGCTAGAATTATTAAATCGGATTTCTGGAAACCGGCTAACATATTGTCTAAAGCAGTAAAGCCAGTGGGCAAACCTCTAAGACCTCCCTCGTGTTTAGACAATTTATCAATTCTTTCAAAAGCATCTTCTAGGGTATCTTTTATCGGGATAAAGTTTTGGTTTAATGATTTTTGAGCAATACTGAAAATCTTTCTCTCGGCTTCGTCTAAAAGTAAGTCGCTGTCTTCGCTTTCTTTATATCCCAGTATTCCAATTTCCTGACTGGCAGAAATTAAATCTCTCAAAACGCTTTTTCTTTGAACAATTTTAGCATAACTTAAGACATGACTTGCCGTAGGTACAGAATTTATTAATTCAGTTAAATAACTGCTCCCGCCAATTTCTTCAAATTGTTCTTTTTCTTTAAGACGGCTGGAAAGAGATAATAAATCAATTGGCTCTCCTTTTTCAAATAAATCTAAACTGGCTTGATAAATTTTTTGGTGAGTTCCTCGATAAAAATCCTTAGGTTTCAAAGAATCAGCCACTTTAACCATGGCATTTTTATCTAACATCAAGCAGCCGAGAAGGGATTGTTCGGCTTCAATATTTTGAGGAGGCAGCTTGTCAGGAAGTTCAAAATTTGAAGAGTTATCAGTCATCGAGTATAATATATCAAATATGGTGAAAAAACTCAAGATTGGCTTAATTTCGTTTCATTCCTTTTCTCAACCAGGAGGAGTTAAAAGACATGTTTTAAGTTTGGATAAAGAATTTAAAAAAAAGGGGATTAAATCAAAAATTATTATCCAAAGAAGAAAAAGAAAAGAGTTTTACGGTAAAAACGTTATTTTGTCTGGAACTTCTTTTCCTATTACTATTGCTGGAACCCAAGGAGATATTGATATTAATTTTAATCCATTAGCTATAGAAAAACTTCTTAAAAAAGAGAAGTTTGATGTTTTACATTTTCATAATTTTATCTTTCCGTCAGGATGGCAGATTTTAGAAAGGTCTAAAGCTTTAAATATCTTAACCATTCACGCTAATACTGAAAAAAGTAAATTTTTAAAAATGTCAGGTTTTTTTTATCTTTGTAAAAAAATTGCCCAATGGAAAATTGACGGTGCAATCGGCGTAGCTCCTCTGAATCTTAAAATTGCCAAAGATTTTAAGGGACCGAAAATAGTTATTCCAAACGGAATAGATTTAGACGAGTTTAACTTAAAGGTTCCAAAGATTAAAAAATTTCTTGATGATAAAATTAATATTTTATTTGTTGGTAGGATTGAAGAAAGAAAAGGTTTAATTTATCTCTTAAAAGCTTATAAGATTTTAACTAAAAAATTCTCCAATCTTCGTTTAATTATAGTTGGTGAAGGAGAATTAAAAGAAAACTGCCAAGAATACGTTAAGGAAAATAAATTAAAAAATGTTGTTTTTGAAGGAGAAGTTATAGGTAAAAAACTTCCTCCTTATTACCGAACTTGCGATATTTTTGTAAGTCCGGCTATTTTTGGCGAGAGTTTCGGCTTGGTGCTTTTAGAAGCAATGGCTTGCGGAAAGCCGGTAGTAGCTTTCGCCAATTTAGGTTATAAACAATTTCTTAAAGGAAAAAAGGGGGAGAAATTTTTAGTTAAACCCAAAGATTATCAAGCTTTAGCTAAAAAAATAGAAGTTTTAATTAAAAACAAAAAACTAAGGAAAGAAGTAGGGGGAAGGGGATGGAAAGAAGCTCAAAATTATTCCTGGTCTAAAGTTGCTGATCAAGTTTTAGATTTTTATAAATTATGTCAAAAAAAGAAAAAGAAAAAAGTAAAGATTTTTTCTCTTGACAAGATCATTAATAAAATTTATAATAAAATGTAGTAATTTCGCAGTTGGCAGAAGGAGGAACAATTGGAAAGAGTAAGTTTGGTAGGATTGTACCAGCGCCGCCAGGACCGGCGGAAGAATGGAGAGAAGAAAGGAAATGAGCGATTCAGGATATCCCCTGATGGGGATGTCTATCTCATCCTTAACTTCTACTCCACAGAGAGGGGAGTTTCGGCGAGGAACACTCGTACAGGAGGGGTTGCAGAATTCCCCTGTAATTTGTTAGTGATTCCTTGTTGATTCATTCCAGGAGGCGTTTCCCTAAAAAAGAGACGCCTCCACTATTTTATATCTTATATTTATCTTATATCCGTTTCAATTTTGACCCTTTCTTAGTGTCCTCCACCCAATAACCCATTTTTTTAATTTTATTTCTAATTTCATCGGCTTTCTTCCATTGGCTTTTTAGGCGATATTTTTCTCTTTCTTTGGTTAATGTTAAAACATTTTCTGGAATTTTTTCTTTCTTGATTTCAGCTAAGCCCAAGCCAAAAATCTTATCAAAGTCTAATAATAAATTATATTTTTCTTGTTTAGAAATATCTTTAGCTTCAATTATTTTCCAAGTTAAAGCCAAAGCTCTTACGGTATCCAAGTCGTTATTAATATATTCTAAAAATTTACTCTGATATACTTTTGCTTTTAATCCCAATTTCTTAACTGTTCCTTCTTTTTTAAGCTCTTTTATTTTTTCGTAAAGCCTGTTTAAGGCATTTTGGCTTGATTCTATGCTTTTCCAAGTAAAATTTAACTTAGAACGATAATGAGAAGATAAAAATAGATAACGAAGGGCTATGGGATTAAATTTTTTCTCAATGTCTTTTAAGGTATAAAAATTTCCTTTTGACTTTGCCATTTTTTCTTCTTCAACCATTAAGTGTTCCGGATGTATCCAATATTTCACAAAAGGAACTTTATCGCTAAAGGCTTGGGATTGAGCTATTTCGTTAGAATGATGAGGAAAAATTAAATCCACTCCGCCCGAATGAATATCAAATTGTTTTCCTAAATATTTCATTGATATTACCGAACATTCAATATGCCAGCCTGGCCGTCCCTTTCCTAAAACAGGATCTGTCCAAAAAATATTCTTATCTCTTTCTTTATCCCACTTTTTCCAAAGAACAAAATCTCCAATGTTTTCTTTCTGATATTCATCAACACTAATTATTTCTCCTAATTTCAAGCCCTTTAAAAAATTCTTTCCTGCTAAATTTCCGTAATCTTTATATTTTTGATTATATTTCTGAATATTAAAATAAGTAGAACCTTCCTTAATATAAGCAAATCCTTTTTTAATTAAAATCTTAATTACTTTTTTTATATCTTCAATAGTATCTGTAGCCCTTACAAAATAAGGCTGTTCAATATTTAATTTTTTGATGTCGTTTTTAAATATTTTAATATATTTTTCAGTATAATTTTTTAGATCACTTTTATTTACATTTTTCCCGTATTTTTCTATTGTTCCTTTAATAGTTTTATCATCAATATCAGTGAAATTCATCACATATTTAACACGGTAATGATTGTAATCTAAAACCTTCTTCAAAATATCGGAAAAAAGATAACTTCTTAAATTACCAATATGGGCAAACCAGTAAACAGTTGGTCCACAAGTATAAAAACCAACTTTTTTATCTTTAAAGGGTTTAAAATTCTCCTTTTTCTTGGAAAGCGTATTATAAACTCTTAGCATGTTAATTTATTTTAACATAATTCAGCATATCTTTCAGCCCGGTCAGGCAACACTGTAATCACATTCTTATATTTCTCGCTCAGTTTCAGAGCCGCTAAAACATTAGCTCCCGAAGAAATTCCAACCAATAAACCTTTATTTTTAGCTAACTGCTTCGCCATTAAAATCGCATCTTTGCTTTTAATTTTAATCATTTCATCGATTAAATTAAAATCCACAATTTTGGGCACAATTCCGTCTGAAATTCCTTCTATTTGATGGGGAAGTTCGGCTGCTTCCACTCCAAATATCTTTACTTCGGGAAACTTAATTTTTAACGCTTTTGCTGTTCCCATAAGCGTTCCGCCGGTGCCAATTCCGGCTACAAAAGCATCAACTTCGTCCATTTGCTCTAAAATTTCTTTGCCTAAGCTTTTTCTAACAGCTTCAACATTATCATAGTTTTCAAATTGTTTTGGCAGCCAAACATTTTTATATTTTTTTGCCAGTTCCTCAGTTTTTTTAATAGCACCTGTTAAATGTTCTGTTTGCGGCGTTAAAACAAACTCTGCTCCGAAGTTTCTCATCAATTTCCTTTTTACTTTACTTGTATTCTCCGGCATTACAGCAATAAATTTATATCCTTTTACGGCTGAAATCATAGCAAAACTCACTCCGGTGTTGCCTGAGGTAGCCTCAATTATTTGAAAACCTGGTTTTAATTCTCCTCTTTCTTCTGCTTTTTCTATTAAGTATTTTGCCATTCTGTCTTTAATTGAACCCGAAGGATTTATTGTTTCTAATTTGGCAAAAACATTATCAATTTTGATTAAAGGAGTATTGCCGATTGTATCTAAAATATTTTCTGTTTTCATATTAAATTTTATTTAATAAAAAACCTCTTTTTAAGAAGAGGATAGTTTTAAAAATTAGAAATTAAGAATTAAGAATTAATAAAACTAACCACTTCTTTTAAAGAAGTACAACAATTGCAACAATTGCAACAAATAATAAGGTTAGTTTTCTTTTTCATTATTCTATTTTTAGATTAACAACAGCAAATTTGCCTGTCAAGCGCTAAACTTCTCTTTTTAAGAAATTCATGCTAAAGTAAAACAATAAAAAATGACTAATTTGGTTTTATATCGTAAATACAGGCCAAAAACCTTTTCTGAAATTATCGGACAAGAACATGTTGTTCAGACTTTAACTAATGCTATTTCTTCAGGAATGATTTCCCATGCTTATTTATTTGGCGGACCTAGAGGATGCGGGAAAACTACTATTGCCCGGCTTTTAGCCAAAGCTATTAATTGTGAAAATCGGAAAGAGGGGACAGCCGAACCTTGCAATCAATGTTCATCTTGTTTGAATATTAATCAAGGAAGAACTCTGGATTTAGTTGAAATTGATGCTGCTTCCCAGGGAGGAATTGACGGAGTAAGAGAATTAAGAGATGGGATAAAATTCACTCCTACTAAATTAAAATACAAAGTATTTATTATTGACGAATGCCATCAGCTTACAAAAGATGCGGCAAACGCTCTTTTGAAAACTTTAGAAGAACCGCCTGCTTACGCTATTTTTATCTTAGCAACTACTGAAATCTACAAAATGATTCCGACTATTGTTTCCAGGTGCCAGCGGTTTGATTTAAGAAAACTAACTGTTCCGGAAATAATAAAAAGACTGGAAATAATTTCTAAAAAAGAAAAAGTTAAAATTGAAAAATCTGCTTTAGAACTAATTGCTTTAAATGCCGGAGGATCAATAAGAGATGCTGAAGGATTATTGGATCAGACATTAACCTTTTCCGGAGAAAACAAGGAAATTAAAGCTGAAAATATTAAAGATTTATTAGGATTGGTAGAAATAGAATCAATAGCTAAATTCTGCGATTTTATTGCTGGAAAAAAAGCATTCAAGGCTATTGATTTTCTGCGCGAGATAACCGACAAAGGTTCCGATCTTCAAGAATTTGCAAAGGTTTTGATTAATTATTTAAGGCAGGCATTGATTTTAAAAATTGTCGGAACAGATTCAGCCAATCCTATTATTACCGGATTGACCAAAGAAGAATTAGAAAAATTAAAAAAACAATCGGAAGTTTTCAAAGAAACTGAGTTGCAAAATATTTTAAATCTTTTTCTGGAAGCCGAGAATAAAATAAAATATTCTCCTATACCCCAGTTACCCTTGGAATTAGCCATCATCGAATCTTGTCAAATAACTTAATATTGCGGGGTCGTCTAATGGTAGGACAGTTGGTTTTGGTCCAATCGATCGAGGTTCGAATCCTTGCCCCGCAGCATTCGTGGACTTTTTGAGTAAAGTTCCATTATCTCCTTCGTATTTTTGCCTATTTTGAGAGGTTCTAACCGCTTATCTTCGGTTGAAAGCGCCTGAATGGGAATCAGCGTGTTTTGGGTGTTAATTACGATTATTTTGTCTTTTAACAGGAGGTTCGAACCTAAACGGGAGAGTATCTCTTTTTTATTGTCGGGTTCGCCATTTTCGAAGCTTATTTTGGCATCTCGGGCGAAATCTAATATCTCGTCAGCTTTATCTAGCCATTGATCCACTCTCTGGCTGGTTTTGGTAAATACCTGCTCCCAGCGCTTTTTCTCGGCAGTTAGCGGAAGTTTTCTTGATTTGAATTCTTCCTCATCTATTTCGCCAGCTGCCCTCATATCAATCAAACCTGCTAATTTCTTCAGGCAGTCTTTATATTTCTTTTCTTGTGTATCAAGCACGACGTTTGTGGTATGCGACTCTTTTTGGTTTTCTTTTTTGAGCCACTCCAGAGCAAAGTCGTGAAGCACTGGCGGAATGCTGATTGTTTCAATTGCGGCTTTGATTTGTTTTTCCAATTCATTTTGCTCTATGCATTTTTGAGTGCAGTTCGGGTTTTTCCTTTTGGTGCAATGGTAATAGATATATCGGTGAACGTTGCCGTTTTTCTGTTTCTTTATCTTTTCTTCAGCCGTAACCATGCAACCACACTCAGCGCATCGTATAAGTCCTGTAAAGGCGAAGACGTGCGTTTTAGGACGCTGGCGCCCTTTTCTACCGAGCAAGAACTGAATTCGGTCGTATTCTTCAGCTGTTATCATTGGCTTGTGAGTGCCTTTATACCAGAGTCCACTATGTTTTGGATATTCAAACATCCCGTAATAAACGGGATTGGTAAAAAGGTTATAGATAGTGCTTCTGCCCATTTTCTTACCATTGGGCATTTTTAAACCCCATTCGTCATTAGCCGCTCTGAGAATTTGAAGTGGCGAGTGAATTCCTTTAAGCATCATATCAAACATTTTTCTGACCAGATCAAACCTTTCAGGATCGGGCAGTATTCTTTTGCTGCCCCTGTCTGCATATTTTTCGTTTATATATCCTGTTGGAGCTGGCGCCGGATACATTCCTTTTTCCGCTTTTGTTTTCAGCCCACGTTTTACATCTTCGCCTTTATTATCGTTTTCCAATTTTGCCTGGCTACAAAAGAGATTGAGTAAGAATTTATCGTTGGGCGTATTACGAAATGCTTGGCCCGGCGTCTTCACTTCCAGCAGTTTTCCTTCATCCATTAAATAAACAATCCTGCCAGTATCTATTGGATTTCTTGATATTCTATTTGCGTTCCAAACTAAGAGTCCGTTAGCGATTCCTTTTTCAATTTTTTCAAGAAGATTATCAAAGATAGGGCGGCCTGGCTTTTTTGCCGAATGAGATTCTTCCAATGTCTCAACAACTTTTAATCCTTCGTTTTCAATGATTCTTTCCAGTTCGTTTCTTTGAGATTCAATAGATAGTACCTGCCTATCTTCTTGTTCCGAAGATTTTCGGCAGTAGACCAAGTATTTAATTTTTTCTTGTTGGTTCATGCTCATGTTATTGAAAATGGCTCGGGTGACGCTCCACCTGAGCCATTTTTAGGGCTGGAGCGTCAGCTCAATACAAACAATGTGCTACCCAGAAAAGAAGTCAAGTGGACAACTTAGTATGGCCGCCATTCCTTACTTTTACACATTAAAAAAAATTTTATTGCCCAGCCCTCACCTTGAGATACTGCTTCGAGCAATTTATCCGCAGCAAAAGCTACGCCCGTTTGCATTATGGTTAGATCTGCTTTTTTAGCAAATTCTTTATCTTTTGATCGGTGGTCATAATAAGTCCAGCGGCTAATCCCTACTTTTCTACAAGTAGCTCCGATTAAACCGAGCGTCTCCCCGAGGACTTTTAGAAATTCGTTCCATTGTTTTTCTGTTACTTTTTTACCTTGCGCCATATATTATATATTGTTAGAAGTGTTAGATGTTTGTAGGCGGTATAAATCTCTACCTTTTGCTTGAAAATCGTCATACAGGCTCATACAACTCATACAAGGCGTTTTAAGAGGCAGGTTCATCTCCACTCTATTTCCGATTCATTTCCGTCAAATTTAAGCCATTCACCGTTTTTAATAACCCACCATTTGTTTTGAGACCATCTCATTTCGTCTCCCCAAAAGAAGGGCTTACATTTTCTTTCTCCTTTTTTGTAAGCGTCGGCTAATTCTTTAAAAGAAAGATCTCCTTTCTTTTTTAATAAATTACTATTTTGTTTCCTTACTATGGAAGTTGATGAGGTAAACTCGTGAAGTTTATCCAGCAAACTCTTGAAGTTTATGTGGTAAACTTCACTGAAGTCCTTGAGAGAACCTTCACTTATGGGTTTCCAATAGCGTTTACTTAGCAATAAATATCTGTTTGTTAGTTTTTTGCCCAACCTTTCCTTTTTGATGATCTGCCAAAATTCAAGATACTTGATGCTGTCGAATACTTTGTTTCTGCCGATTGATAGTTCCTGCACTATCTTTTTAATGGACGGCCAGCATTTTTGCTCTTTATTTGCGTGCCGGCAGAGTGAGTTGTAAACGCCGACAGCATAAACTCCCAGAAATCTGGCATAGCCGTTCAGGAATTTGTCGTCCACGACAAATCTGTCTTTTTCTCTCAAATCTCTTATTTCAAAACTTCCTTCACAATCCTTATTTATTTTCTGTTTGAATGTTATTTTCTCCAGCATGATTAGAATTTATTTGTTTATTGTTTTGAATATCTTGCCGATTTCCGTAAACCGCACGATATAAAGCAACCAAATTATTTGCCCGAAAAACGGCTTCTTTATCGCTAAGTTCAATTCCATAAAGCTTTTTCCAGATTTTTTTGAATTGAATAATTGCGGCTTCTGGCAACATAAAATAAAAATCACGCACCACAATAAAGGCGTGATTTAAGATTTTTCTGGTTATTGAATAAGGTTTGGGCCGGCAGTTTTATTTTGTCATTAAAGTAATCAGCCATTACTCCCTCAATGTTTTTCTCCCGTCTGAAAACAAACCTAACCTTTTTGGGCATAGATCTGTCTAGTTCGAGCAGCTCGTAAGCCAGCGTTATCAGCACCGTCGCCAATCCCAGATCAAAACTTGAAAATTCATTTTGGTTCATAATAATTGATGATTTTATTTACTTTTTATTTAATTTTAACAGCCGAATCACTAGCTAAATTTGGTCATTTTGGAGCATATGACCAATTGGGACTTGAAAATATGCGTAAATAAAAAAGCCACCTTATGATAAGGCGACCAAGAAATAGTCCAGAAATAGACTTATTGAGATTATTCTAATTCAATCACCAACTGATATAGTCCAGTTCCGCTTGGCTCAATGTCTATGGGTAGCTTTTCTTTCTTAAATCTTTGTCTAAGCCTTTTTATATGTTGCCTGGATGCCTCTTCGGTGCATTCAGCTCCTCTTGCGATATTGGAAAGGGATGCAAAATCAGAATCTATTTTCTGGCTTACTTTCCCGTTTTTTATTTCTTTTCTAAATTCCCAGAGATGATATAGGATTTTGAATTGTTTTGTTTCTGCTTCTAAATCCTGTTTATGCCTTTTTGACCTAAACGGCACATAATCTTGATGGTTAATTATTAAAGAATAAGATTTTGGGTCTAAGGCAACGTGTTTGATTTTCTTTTTAATGCTTTTCTCCGTTAACTTACTTATTTTTGAAAATGCTTCCCGATTAATTTCAAGCTCTATTCTCTCACCGGCAAATCTTCCTAATCTATCAAGACATTTAATATCTCTTAATTGGATAAGTTTATTATCTTCCGCTAATTTCCTTAACCCATTTTTCAAGTTCATTTTAGGAATAGCATCTCCGTTTTCGTCCTTGAAATCCCATAAAGAAATCGTAAGTACCTTATCTTTTTCTGGAACAATTTCTAACTTGTCGTGGATGACTTTAACAATATCTAAAATTGTTTTTGGTAGGCTCATTGTAATTTTCATTTATATTTCCATTTTGACAGATTTTACCAGAATTCGCCATTAAAAGAATTGTCATTTCCCATTCTAAGTGCTATCCTAAAAGTACGAATTGTGATTTTAATAAACATGCCTCAAAAACAAGCAAAAAATAAAAATGGTACTGCGGCAATTAAGGTTTTGATTTCCTCAAGAAAGAAGATTTTAGATGATTTAAAGCGGGTTGTTGGTGCCGGTGATTTCAATTACCGTACTTTTGGCACAGCTATTGAGGAATACCTGACCGATATTATCGTTGATATTTTTAAGAAAACTGATTTTATCAAAAACGACAGAGATTATGCTATTGCGCCGCATAAAAATTACTTCCCCGATTTCGAATTAAAGACAGCGCCACCTATTGCTATTGAGTTTAAATCTGGTAATAGGAGTCAGAATAGGCAAGGCAAATGGGTGGCTGTGAAAAATAGCGAGAACGATATGGGAACTCTTAATGAGTGGCCTAACAGAATTAGAAAATTTGACGGGAGAAATATTTACTATATTTTTGTTATTTACAATTTTAATGAAAAAACAAAAGAAGTTCAGAATATAGAGGTAGCCCCCTTTTATAACTTTTTGGGACTTAACAAAGCTAAACTGCTTAAGTATCGAGAAAAAGATGGGAATCTCAGGCCTAAGGATTTTGATATTGATCCGCCAATAAAAACATTGGAACAATTTGAGCAATTGTTCAGAAAAACTATTGTTTATAGATCAAAGAGAATTATTAAAAAACACAGGAAGATTATAAAAGAAGCTCAAGACGCTAAAACAGAGAAAGGGTAACATTCTTGCGTCGTTTGTCATCGGATTTAAATTGAGGATTATCAATAGGATAGATTTCCTCATCTTCCGATATAGTCAGATTTCTCAGATATTTCGATGCCACAGCCGGGGCATCGTTATTGTATTTATAGCCATTACTTGATCGATAATTTACTTTTCTAATTTTGTCGCTAACTATTTTTTTATACTTCAGGTCTATGTCTATACCAATATAGTTCCGACCAAGTCGCTTTGCAGCTAATGCGGTTGTGCCAGCGCCTATAAAGGGATCTAAAACTACATCATTCTCGTTTGTCGTCATTAGTATTAAACGTTCAAGCAGCGGTTCAGGAAGCTGGCAGGGGTGAGCATCTCTGCGTGTATTGTGTCTAATGCGATGTATATCTGTCCAAACATCGCTTAAAAGAGTTCCATAAGGATTGATTTGGCTTTTTTTCCCACCGTAGTCTTTTATCATTTCCCCACAAACCCGACATTTTTTATGCGGCGATCTAAGTTCATGGAATTTAAAACCTTTTGGAGTTTTTGTATAGAATAAAATTCCATAATGGGAGGGAAGTAAAGTTTTACCGAGCGGAGCTCCCATTGAGTCCCACGCAATCCAATGTTTGAATACAGCAATTTTATTTAGATGGTTAGCAAAATATACTAACCATTTTGGTATGTTATGTACTAAGATCGAACCGCTCGGTTTAGTTATTCTAACCATCTCGTTAAGCCATTGTTCGCACCATTTTATGTAATCTTCGGAGGCTTTCTGATCTTTGTAGTTGCCGTATTTTTTATTAAGGTTGAATGGCGGGTCGGCGAATGTCATATCTATTGAGTTGCCTGGAATCTTTTTCATTTCTTCTATCGCATCTCCCACAATAATTTGATTAAGTGGGAGTTTTCTATATTGCTTAATCTCGGTTGTTTTTATTTTTGGCAAAACGGCAAGGGTTGGATTTTCCTTACGAATAACATCAAGAACTACTCCCTGGATAGAAATATCTCTACCGTTACGTAGGATAATCGGCTCCATATTTTTGTTGGCAGGTTGTAAGCGAATATATCCTTTTTCTTTGTAAAACTTCTTTAGCGTAGCTTCGTGATTATCTATAAGTGCGACAACTTTTTGACCATTTTCAGCAACGTTCTGCTGTTTTACTAAAATGACATCACCATTGTTGATATTTTCGTCAATCATACTATCGCCAGCTACACGTAGGGCATAAGAATCTCCGCTCCTGGGCAACTTTGATTTTGGCACTGCAATTGTTTCCTTATTTTCGATTGCCTCAATCGGTTCGCCGGCGGCAATAGTGCCGAGTAGGGGAATTTCCACAAGCCCAGAAGATTTTTCACCTTTAGATAACTCTATAGTTCGTGCGTGATTAAGGTATCCTTTTTCTTTCAGTGTTTCTACGTGGTGATGAACGGTAGATTTTGAAACAAATCCAAAATGCCTTCTTATTTCTTCAAAAGAAGGAGGGTAGCCTTTATCTTTTATAAACTTCTTTATGTAATCAAGAATCTGTTTTTGCCTTTTTGTGAACATAAGTTATTGACTGGTAAGCTTTACATGCTACAATTCTATTATAGAACGTTTTTAGAACGCAGAGTAGTAGTCAACTGTGGATAACTTAGGGGGGCTATAAACTTTATGGCTTAATCAAACAGGATATAAAAGTAATCAAAAGCGTTAATTCAAGATAAACTATGGATTTTCCCAAATTAACACCTCAGCAGATTACGAAAATGAATGAAAGGACTATTAAAGAAACGGAAGAAGAATTTCAAGGGTTTAAAGATGCTCTTAAGAGAGATGAATGTTATCTTTGTCATCAGAGATTTGATTATTTTTCCGTTGATCGTCCTTGTATACACTGGTTACTAAGACCTGTCGGATTCAATAAAAAACATTTTCCTTTGGTTTTTAGTAGATTTGATTACTGGAGAATTAATCCCTACTTTAGATGGTTAGCAAATAGTGAAGCACCATTTAAAAATATAAATGACCTTGTTAAAGAAAAACGCTCATCAAAAGTTATTGAGCAAACCATTAAGTATAAAAACCTTGAGTGGTCTTTTTCATGTTCTAAAGGAGATTTTACTGGACATTTTTTTAAGATTCGAGGGAGAAAACCTCACTATCATTTCCAAATGAGGATAGATGGAAATACATTCATTAAATATTCTGATTTTCATATTCCATTTACAGATTACGATATGTGGGTGTTTGCAATTGAACGGGGCGAAATTGATCAATTCAAACATATACACACGCACGGAATGGGCATGCAAGGGGTTATAGATGAATTGCCACCAGAGACTCTTTTAGATACGATGACTAATACAAATGAGGAATCAGAGACAACATGGAATATTCAAACTTTTGTCGAGGCAATACCAGGTAAAACTATTTCTGGTGATGAAATAGCCGAATTAATGAAAAAAAGTAGGGAGACTAAAATTCCAATGGCAAAACTAATGAGAAGTCTGAAGAATACGAAAATTAAAACAATTATTATGCCCGGTCCTGGAGTTCCCAAAATCGCCGCACGTAAAGGAGGAAGAAGAAAACCAGAAATACAAAATTTTGACTAATAAAGTTAGGGTTATGAATAAAAAAGACAAGCAAATTATTAAAGAGAGCGCACTGGTTGTTGCCGATCAGATTGTTTCTAGTGTACCCGCTTTGAACATTGCGTGGGGATTAAGTAAGGCTTTATTTGGTGCCGGCTTAAAACTAAGACAGCAAAAGGCTCTTGAATGGGTGGAAATGATAAGAGATAACCCTGAAATTTTTACACAGAAACTTTTACAACAAGAAGAATTTCAGGACGGTTTTGTCTTTGCGCTTGAGAAATATTTAACCGAGCGGAATGAGGAGAAAAGGGAACACTTCCGAAACATATTTTTAGGATATGCAGTTACTGAGCAAAAATCGACATTTCAATTAGAAAAGTTTATTCATACTTTATCGCAGATGAGCTCCGAAGATATAAGAGTTTTAAGAGAGGTTGATGTATCGCGAAAGGATAGAAATTATCAGGTTTATGGTAACGAAGCCATTCACCTCGTTAATATTTATAACTTGATAAATCTAAGGATCTTATTAAGCGACCCTTCTTCTCGTTTGGGGCCCGTCAATGCTCCATTTGTTTGGATTTCAGAATTTGGGGTAGAGTTTATTAAATATTTAAAACAATGACTAAGCGGCCAACAAAAAAATTAGGAGAAGCGTTTAAGAGGTTTATATTAGAACTTATTGCTTCTTTTAAGAATAAAAAGAAGAATAGTGTCTTACCAAAGACCCCCGTTATTCTTCCAAAGGATGAGAAGCCGATAATAAAAACCGAACCAGTAAAAGACTCTGAAGAAAAAAAGTCGCCAATCCCGAAACAGGATCAAGTTTATCCCGCTCCGAATAAAAATCAAACCTTAGATAGAAATAGAATTGCTGAAATGGCTTCCTTGTATGGTCTGGATGTTGCGAGCGTTTTAGCTGTTGCCGAAGTAGAGTCGGGCGGGCGTTCTGGTTTCCAAAAAACTGGCTTATTAACCGTTCTATTCGAGGCGCATATATTTTACCGTGAACTAAAAAAGGTTGGCTTAGACCTCGATGCTTTAATGATAAAGTATCCCACGCTTATTTCTCCCACATGGAATCGTAGTCTTTATAAGGGTGGCGACGCTGAAAACTCGCGCTTAGCCGAAGCTCTTAACGTCCATGAATGCGCTTGGAATTGTGCATCTTATGGCATGTTCCAAATTATGGGTTTTAATCATCAAGCTTGTGGTTTTAATACGGCACGGGAATTTGTTGATTATCTTAAAGCGGGACAAGAAGCCCATGTTGAGACATTTTTAAAGTTTATCAGTTCTGATTCGAGAAAGATTAATGCCTTGAAAAATAGGGATTGGGCTACATTCGCCCGTTTGTATAATGGTTCTGAATATGCTCAAAATAAATACGATATTAGACTTGCTGAAGCATATCAAAAATATAATCTATCATGACTTATTCAACAAAAAAAATTAGGAGAGAAAGAGATAAAGGATACACACTTTCGTTTGTTGAGGAGATAATTCGGAATCCTAAGTATAAAGGTTGGGCCGGCGGAAGAATGGAAGTGCTAAAGCCTGACGAAAGTCCATATTCGGTAGACGAGATAAGGTTTTTTACTCTTCGAAACGATGAGTGGGTAAAATTTGTTGATGAGTATGATCTCAAACAAGTAGACAAAGCAGAACTTGATAGAATTACAAAAATAGTTAAAGAGCAATTTTATCATTTGATAAATGATTAGGAATAAAAAATCAAAACTCAAAGAGCTTTTCAATTCAGTTTTATCAAAAGCATTTAGCGGAAATTTATAAAAAATCAGGACTTATTGTAAAAAAACCATGTCCACTTTGCAACAATTAAAACCGCATATTGTCTATAGATTGGTGTTGGCGAAAACTATATTTAAGAAAGCAATTCAGTTTTGCGATACGCCAAATGATACTTTTAATTTCTCGCAGGGTTTAATTGCCTTACACGACGCCTTAGATAATTTTACTGGTGCAATAGCAAGTCAACTGAACATTTCCTTAACGCAAAAGAGTTATTTGTTGGATACCCTGAATGCAATTGAGGGATACGAAAGAAAAACTGACACCAGTTTTTCTTTAATAAGCAAAAACGAGATCGCCCAACTTAATACCATTCGTAATAATATAAAACATCAGGGCATCGTGCCAAACACCAATCATGCAAAGGGATTGATTGCTCCTATTGTTTCTTTCTTTCAAGAATACTCTCGTCACTACTTCGGTTTAGAATGGGAGATAATAAGTCTTGCCGATTTAATTAAAGATGATTCTATAAAGACGCAGATTAAGACGGTTGAAGACTTTATTGAGCAAGGTAAATACAAAGAAGCATTAAACGAAATGGCAATAATTAAATTTAAAGTTTTTGAGGAATCACTATTACGAATAAGGCTTAATCCACGATACGATTTGAGCCCTCCGTCAGAGGAGGATAAAAAATTAAGAGAATCAAGCAATATTTTTCCTGGACAAGGTAGAGGTTGGTTTTCAGATTTGTATGATAGAGCTGATTTTCTTGAAAAAGGGATTGATAGAGATTTAATGCGAAAGTTCGAGGATTTAACCGCAAAAGTTGGTGTAAATAATAATAAAGAATGGAAATATATATTAAATCATGGTCATAATTGGGGCCCGCCGAATTGGACAAAAGAAAACGCACTTTTTTGTTATGATTTTCTCGTTGATGTTATAATCAAAAATCAAAGGAGAAGCCTCAATTTTACCGAAACTTGGATTTGGACTATTTATACCATCCAAGCACGAGATGAAATAAAAATTTATGATAAAGATGATAATTTAATCTACACGATGCCAAAGGCCGAAAAACGCGATGCCCTTATTTTTGGAAGAATAGATAAGAACTGGGAAGTTTATAATAAAGGGGATTTATTGATTAAATTAGTTGAAGAAGATGGCAAAGAAGAGGTTATAGGATATTATGAGGAAGGCGATAAAGATAAAATGGAATTTTTAGAAACGAAACAATACATACGAAATGATGACGGAAATCTAACCTTAGTTAATCAAGCATCTGGAGGATAATTCCTTCGATATCTTTCGCCACGGGGCAATTAGTGGATGAAGAGAGGCAAGATTAAGTGGATTGTGATAAAATAAACTTATGAAGCTTAATAATTTTTTTAAGTTAGTTATTACCATTGTTGTTTCGGAACTTGCTGGATTGATTGGCTCGGTGTTTACCGTCTCGTCAATCCCAACTTGGTATGCCTTGCTTCAAAAGCCGAGTTTTAGTCCGCCAAATTGGATTTTTGGTCCCGCGTGGACGACGCTGTATTTTCTTATGGGAGTGGCGGCGTTCTTGGTGTGGCGTCATGGATTTGAACGAAAAGAAGTAAAAACAGCGCTTTGTATATTTATCGGTCAGCTTGTCTTGAATACACTCTGGTCAATTATATTTTTCGGCCTGCGTAACCCCGGAGCGGCATTTATTGAGATTATTTTTCTCTGGCTGGCGATTATTGGGACGATTATTGTTTTTTATAAAATCTCACGGCCGGCGGCACTTCTTCTTTTACCATATATTCTTTGGGTCAGCTTCGCCGGTTATCTCAATTATTCTATCTGGCAACTCAACCCTTCATCAGAATTAGGGCAGGTAGCCTGTACCCAAGAAGCCAAGCTTTGTCCGGACGGCTCCTACGTTAGCCGTACTGGTCCTAATTGCGAATTTACTCCTTGCCCGGGAGATACTCCAGAATGGCTGACAATTAAACAAGCGATTGCCAATTGCGAGGTGGAAAGCGTTTGGCAGACACACGCTAGAACGGTAGGGGCGAAACTGAAAAACGGAGAAGAGTTGACCAGTGTTGAACCGGAACTTGACGATATAATTGATTTGGCAATAGCTGCCGAATCCAAATGCGGGGAAATTTTAATGGGCACCGAGTGAATTTCCGAAAAACATAAATTATGGCCGTAAATAAAAAAATTGCAATAGTAGGCGGAGCAATAATCTTTTTGCTAATAGGAATCGCCGTTTTTTTATTTCTTTATCAATTTTCAGCACCGCAAAAAGGAGCAGAAACAGAGAAAATCACAATCAACCTTACTACAACCGAAGAAGAATTGATTCCCAAATTAAAAGAACAAGGATATATCCGAAGCGAGTGGGCGTTTAACTATGTTTTAAAAAATAAAGGCTGGCAGGGGAAAATAGAGCCGGGCGGATACAAGGTTTCCAAAGGAATGAATGCTTGGCAGCTGGCCGATGTTTTGGTTAATCAACCGTATCAGAAATGGGTAGTGATACCTGAAGGATTAAGAGCTACGGAAATCGCGGAGAAATTACAAAAAGAATTAAGCTGGAGCAACCTGGCAAAAGGAGAATTTCTTGTTGAGGCTCACGAGGGTTATTTGTTTCCCGACACTTATCTTCTTAATTTAGATTATACAGGCACGGACGTTGCAAAAAGAATGAAAAGCCAGTTTGATGAGAAAGCGGTTGATCTACTCAAAGAAGCCGAAGAGAAGAATATCAGGAACGACACCTTAATCGTCCTTGCATCTTTAGTTCAAAGAGAAGCGGCCAATGAAGGCGAAATGCCTTTAATTGCTGGAGTGATTTGGAACAGGTGGTTAAAAGATATGAAGTTTGAAATAGATGCTACTATTCAGTATGCCTTAGGAGAACCAGGAAACTGGTGGCCGATTATAAAACCAGAAGATTATAAATTTGATTCACCTTATAACACTTATCTTCACAAGGGACGGCCGCCATCTCCGATTTGCAACCCTGGTCTGGCGGCGATTAATGCTGTGATTAATTCGGAAGATAGCGAATATCTCTATTACTTACACGACAGCGAAGGACAAATTCATCTGGCCAAAACTTACGAAGAGCACTTAGAAAACATTGAGCAATATTTGAAATCAAAATGATATCTAAAGAATCGTTAGAAAAATTTAAGGAACTTTATAAGAAAGAATTCGGCGAAGATCTTTCTGATCGGGTGGCGCTTGATAAAGCCACGAGATTACTTAATCTTTACAGGGCTGTTTATATGCCCATCGTTGAGTCTGAAATAAATAAAACTTCTAAGAAGGATAAAAAGAAATAACCGAAATGAATAATTTCCAAAAAAGGATAAATTATCAAGGCGATCTTGAGTCATTTTTACAACGACTTTGTAGAGATTTTAACATCGGAGAATATAATACTCACGAAATAGTTACGATTGGCTATGAAGATTTTAATTTATTTGTTGTAACAAACAAAGACAAGTATTTTGTTAAAATATTCGGTTCTTTTCGTAGCAAAGATGAATGCAATAGATATGTTGGGATAATGGAAAGCGCTTTAAAGGCGGGCGTAGCACACCCCTCACTTTTTAAATCAAACCGAGGATATTTATATGAATTATTAAATAATAACCAAACAGACAGGCTCTGTGTAATGCAATATATTGATGGAAAGATTTTTTATGAACTTCAAACTACTCCAAATATCGAAGAAAAGCGCTTTATTATAAAACAAGCCGCCTTAATCAATAAAATTAGTATTAAACCCTCAATGGTATACGACCAATGGGCGATAACGAATTTCTTGAAAGAATATGAGAAGAAAAGCCAATATCTCAATGGAGAAGATAAAAAGCTTATTGAGCCGATGGTCGAGGTGTATAATTCTTTATCTATTGATGGCTTACCTCATTGTTTTGTCCACGGAGATATTACTAAAACCAATACCATGAAGAGTGCGAATGGCGATATTTATATTTTGGACTTTGCCGTTGCTAACTATTACCCTCGAATTCAAGAATTAGCAGTTATTCTCTGCGATTTATTTTTTGACGCTAAAAATCCTAATGAGTTTCCCAAAATTTACGATTTAGCTTTAAATGAATATCAAAATTATATTTCTCTTACAACTGACGAACTTAGGAAGCTTCCCAAGTATGTGAAGTTAGCCCATACCATGCACGTCCTCTTAGCAAATTATGAGAAAGTAGCGAATAATAATTCGTCTTCTGAAAATGAATACTTTTTAGGAATGGGAAGAGCTGGTCTTAGATATCTTAACCAGATTTGGAAATAAAGAGCTTAATGCAAACTTAAACAATCGCCAAGAAAGAGACTTTTTGATATACTGAAATCAGTGTAATTATCTGGAAAATGCCAGTGAATCCGCTATTAAACAAGTTCTAACGTTTTCCAGTTCTCGCAGCAGTCTTGTACTCGGTATCGAGAAACTGAGTCGCCTTCGTCCGAGAGTTTTTCTCGGATTTTTGTTATCATAATATTATGAAGCTTAATATTTTGTACGAAGATAATCATTTGATAGCGGTTTATAAACCGGCTGGCGTTTTAACCCAAAGAGACAAAACGGGCGATATTAGTTTAATAGACGAGGTGAAGGCTTATTTAAAAGAGAAATATCAAAAATCCGGTAATGTTTTTTTAGGATTATTGCATCGTCTTGACAGGCCGGTTTCGGGAATTGTTTTATTTGCCAAAACAAGCAAAGGTGCTTCGCGCCTTTCTGAGCAATTCCGCAATCATCAGATTGAAAAGACATATAACGCTATAGTTATGGGAAAAATAAAGAAAAATAAGGAAATATTGATAAATTATATTCAAAAAGATAGAAATAAAAAAAGAGCGACAATAGGTAAAAAAGGGGATAGTAAAAAAGCAGAGCTTTTCTATAAAGTGCTTGCTTCAAATAATAAATTCTCTCTTTTGGAAATTAAAATCAAAACTGGCAGATTCCACCAAATTCGCGCCCAACTATCATTAATTGACCATTCAATTTTAGGCGACATAAAATACGGCGCACCCTTTGCTCTTCCAAATAAAAGTATTGCCCTATCTGCTACTTCAATTTTATTCCAAACGGCAACATCAAAAGAAAAAAAAGAAATATCCGTAAGAATTCCTTCGCAATGGGATTCTGTATTAAAATCTAAAAATAGACCAGACCGAGACGCGTTACGAGACATTCTCAAAAACCGTCTAATTTCCCTTTAAACCCTTGGTTCCAGACCGGGGCACACAGCTAACTTCCACTTATTCTTTTAGACGGTTTTTTTGATATAATTAATATGATAAAGATATAAAAATAAATTCAATCTCTAAAATTATGAAAAAAACTTATTTATTTATAGTAATAATAATGATAATTTTAGCCGCAGTGGCAGTTTGGTTTATAAAAAACGAAAAAGTTTCCACAGAAATTTCTGCCGAAAAAGGTTTAGAAATGTCGATAAGTTCAATATCACAGACTGATAATTTTTATAATATCCAGGTTGAATATCCGCAATTTGGAGATATTGTCGTAGCTTTTAACGACCAGGTCTCAATATTTATTACGGGAGAGATTGATACATTCAAGAAAAATGTGAAAGACAACTGGGATGCGAGAATAGCTACAATTCTTCCTGATCAGACCGTGTCTGAGAATCCAGAAGAACCATTTGACTTCATAGCTGATTGGAAACCGATCCAGCTTAACAACAAATACTTGAGTTTTGTCATAAATATATATTATTTCAGTGGTGGAGCGCACGGATTCAATAAGGTTTACGCTCTTAATTACGATATTATACAAAAGAAAGAAATAACCATTGATGATTTTTTGGGTAGTTCGCCGCAAGCTCTGCAAAAATTGTCGCAAATTGCAGTTCAGCAGGTGACTTCGCAACTTCAATCCAGCGGCGTACAGATAGATGACGTTTTGACCCAAATGATTCAGCAGGGGACCCAACCTACATTGGACAATTACCGTAATTTTAATTTCAATTACAATTCTCTGACAATCTATTTCCAGCAATATCAAGTAGTACCGGGTTATATTGGACCAGTGACGATCACGATTTTCAAAAATACGTTGGAGGAAAATTCCATAATATCAGATTATCTAAAATAGCCCCAACCGAGACATATCAGTGAGACACTCCTAGTTCGGAACGGAGTTGCACCAATTAATCGCCAAAAAGCGATTTTTTTGGTAGGCTCCGAGTGTTGTTGTCTCAGGCATTAATTTGTGATATACCAAATTCAGAATGAAAACTTATACCGACGAGCAATTAGTCACTAATTATCTAAAAGGCGATGAAGAATCGTTGGAGATTTTAATTAAGCGATATCTAAAGCCTATTTACAGCTTTACTTTCAGATTTATTGGGAATGGCCAGGAAGTAGAAGATATTACTCAAGATGTTTTTATTAAAATCTGGCGTAATCTTAAGAAATTTGATAAGAACAAAAAATTTAAGACCTGGATTTTTGCTATTGCTAAAAATGCTTGTCTTGATTGGCAGAAGAAAAAGCGAGCTATTCCATTTTCAGAGTTAGAATACAGGAATAAAGATAGATTTTTTGTTGAGAACATACCCGACACAGATCTTTTACTAAACCAGATGTTAGAAAGAATAGATGTGGTTAATTTTTTAAATAAGGCACTGGAAGTACTTTCTCCTAAATATCGCATGGTTTTATTTCTTCGCTATAATGATCACTTTACCTTTCGTGAAATAGCCGAGAGTTTAGGAGAATCAATTGATACTATAAAAACCCGCCACAGAAGAGGAATTGCAATATTAAGAAAAATCCTAAAGGAGAAGTGAACCAAAACAGCTCCCTCAGTCGTATTAGTATATAGGGAGTTATGAGACAGGATTTCGAAAAACTTTTCTCGCATCTTAAACCCGCAGAGCCTCCCGCGGGTCTTTTTGATCGGATAATCTTGGTAATTAAACGGGAGCAAGAATCACAACACACAAGGAGATTAGTATTTGGTTTTGCAAGCATTTTAATTGTTTCTTTTATGACCGTTCCTCTTTCTTTGACAATACTTATGAGCCAAATAGAGAGCTCCGGAATTTCTTATTTCGTTTCCACTGCGCTCAGCGATTTCGGTACCTTCCTTATTCTTTGGCAAGATTTCAGTTTAGCCATTCTTGAATCCTTGCCTCTCACGGGAATGATAGCTTTTACAATAAGTCTTAGCTTATCTGTTTTTACTTTTCGACTATTTCTCTACAGAAAAAGACTATTATTAGGTTTATTAATTAATCATTAATTAATAAAATTATGAGCGAAAATAAACAAAAAGATATTCTTAAATGGATTATTATTGGACTGGCTGGTTTTGCAGTGGTTGGTTTGATATTTGACGCAGGTATGGTTGTTGGCGGGATGAAAGCTAAATTTTCCTATCGTTGGGCTGAACAATATCACAAAAATTTTGCCGGGCCCCAAGCTGGCTTTTTCAGTGACTGGCGAAGTTTTCCCCAAGGAGATTTTATTGAGGGCCACGGTGCCTTCGGTGAAATTATTCAAATTAGCGATACTGACCTGGTGGTTAAAGGGCGGGGCGATGTAGAAAAAGTAATTATTATTACCGCAGATACCGCCATTCAAAAAGAAAGGGGAACAATCAAAAAAGAGGAATTAAAAGTCGGCGACCAGATTGTTATTATCGGCTCTCCCAACGAAGAAGGTCAAATTGAGGCAAAACTTATAAGAGTTTTCGATGGCGAATTAAGAGGTGCGCCTATGCCCCTTAAGCCCTCTCGATTTCTCTTCTTTTAGAAAAATATGTTTTCCAAAATATTAAAACAATTATTTAGAAATAAATTTACCACAGTAGTAACCCTTTTGGTAATAGTCATCGGAGGTTATTTTGGCTATCAGGCTATTAGCAGTGGTGACGAAGTTGTTCATTATACAGTTGCGGCAGTTGAAAAGGGTACGCTTATTATTTCAGTTTCCGGTTCCGGTCAGGTTTCAGCTTCAAATCAAGTAGACATTAAATCGAAAGTAAAAAGCGAGGTCGTTGATGTTTATATTGAGGGGGGAGAGGAGGTTAAAGAGGGAGAGTTAATTGCGAAATTAGATGACACAGATTATCAAAAAGCAGTTGAGGATGCTGAAATCTCTCTTGAAACAGCAAAACTTGAATTAGAAAAATTATTAACACCTGACGAACTCGCTCTGCTTACGGCCGAAAACGCTTTAGCCCAAGCAGAGCAATCAAAACAAAAAGTAGAAGACAATGTTGTAGAAACTTACGAAGATGCTTTTAATACCATTTCTAACACCTTTTCAGATTTCCTGACAATTATTACAGGAATGAAAGATGTTTTGTATAGCTATGGAATAATCGAAAGTGGCTGGGGAAGTGGCGGATATAAAAGTAATGATTCTGTCTATATAAATTTTTTTGGTGGTGAAAATCGATACGAATTAGAAAGACTTCTTAATGGTGCTATAAATGATTATAAAACAGTTAGAGAAAGCTATAATCAGAACTTTGAAAGCTATAAGAATATGGGTCGTTATCCGGAAAGAGAGGCAATTGAAGATTTACTTAATGAAACCATAGAAACAACCAAATCAATTACCCAGGCAATAAAAAGTGAAACCAACCTTCTTTATTCCATTGTTGATTATATTTTTAAAAATGATTGGACGACTTGTAGCAAAATAATAGATTATCAATCAGATTTAAAAACTTATAATTCAAAAATAAATAGTTATCTCCAAAGCCTTTTATCAATTCAAAAATCGTTTCGAGACAACAGAGAAGCTCTTGTTAATGCCGAGCAAACAATTGAAGAAAAAGAATTATCGCTTGCCGAATTAAAAGCAGGCCCCGATGAATTGGAAATTCGAACTAAAGAAATTGCTGTCCAACAAAAAGAAGATACTCTACTTGCAGTAAAACAAGATCTTGCCGATTGCTATATTTACGCTCCTTTTAACGGTATTATTACTGAAACAAAAATAAAGAAAGATGATTCGGTTTCAGTCGGCACAGTGTTGGCTAATATTATTACTCACCAAAAAATAGCTGAAATCACCTTTAATGAAATTGATGCAGCCAATATAAAAGCTGGCCAAAAGGCAACTCTTATTTTTGATGCTCTTCCGGAGGTAAGTATTTCTGGAAAAGTTATAGAGGTTGATATAGTAGGACAAGTTTCTCAGGGGGTGGTAAGTTACGGAGTTAAGATTGCCTTGGATACTGACGTAGAACAAGTAAAACCAGGCATGAGTATTACTGCAGATATTATTACCGAAGCCAAACAGGATGTTTTAGTTTTACCGAACAGCGCAATCAAGGCACAGGGAGAATCTTACTATGTTGAATTGGCAGAGGTATCAGAAGAAATGAAACAGCAATTATTAGCCAGCGTTTCGGGAGCGATTATGCCAACACTCCCAAAGTTACAACTTATAGAAATAGGACTGGTAAGCGACTTTTCTACTGAAATCGTGGCCGGTCTTCAAGAAGGCGATGTTGTTGTTTCTTCAACGATTAATCCAAGTGCGGCTCAAACTACTCAAACCAGAACCACTCAAACTCAGGGGCTTCAAATACCGGGAATGAGCAGTGGAGGTGGAGACCAGGTTCAGATGAGGATTCGATAAAATTTTATGATAGAGATCAAAAATATTACAAAAGCCTATAAATCAGGCAATGTTGAAACTAAAGTGCTAAAAGGCATTTCTTTTTCTATT